>SKPS01000330.1 GCA_007119395.1 Lentimicrobiaceae bacterium | reverse complement strand
TTTGATGTTCACCACACCGTGTGTTGTTCACCACGAATACGATCCGGTCACACAGTGTGGCAGAACATTAACACATCTCTTGAGCAAAAAGTTCGTTAGTTTACCTGGCGATCAACAGTTTTTCCATAGAGAAGGTGCTGCCGTTTCTCAGCATCACCATGTACATACCCGGTTCCATGTTACTGGTGTTGATCACATAGGTTGGGTTTTGGCTGATGTTTGATTCGTAGACGATCCGTCCGTTCATATCGTAGATGGCGATGAGCGTCATATCGTGCTGTTGCAGTTCAGATTGGATGGTCACGGAGTGGTTTGCCGGGTTGGGATAGAGTTTGATGTCGAGGTTTCGTTGTATGGTGGCATTGGGGGCACCCACCATCAATTCTGCGGCGATCACAGCAGCGAGGGCATTGGCTTTCCCCCATCCCCATTTCAGGTGACCAGTTGAATCGATTTGACCCGTATGATTATCAAGACGGGCCGTTTGTTTCAATATCTCTTTGGCTTGCACAGCGCTAAGGTCGGGATTTGCCTGCAGCATCAGTGCTACGATACCTGTTACCATAGGACCAGACATAGAGGTGCCGGAAAATGGGACAAAGCCGTAGGTTCTTCCATTGTGTTCTACGGTAGTCTGAAAATTGGTTTGTGTGATGTCAAATGAGTTCACTGAGGAGACCACATTTTGCCCTACGGATGCGATATCGGGTTTGGTGCGATAGTCTACGGTGGGTCCTTCGCTTGAGAACCCTGAGATTTGTCCCAGCAGTACATTGTTGTTGTGGATGATTTCAGCGATATATGATGCCACGGTGATCACACTTTTACCCACTCCTGCCGGTTCGCCGAGGCCATACTCTGCATTGCCCATCACGGCACCGGGGTAGTTGTTGCCAAGGGTTACCCCCCAGTTGGTATAGCGGTTGTTCATCCTCACATTGTTCCATATATGGAGGTGGCTGTTTTGGGAAGTGGCCAGCAGAACCACCTTAAGGGAGCCGGTTCTTTTCACCTCAAGGCGGATGTTGGGTTTGTTGTTCAGGAGCAATTGGGAGGCCGATTGGATTCTTATGATCAGGGAGTCGTTGCCAATGAGCATGGTGTCAATTAAAAAGGGCTCTTGCTGGGAGTGGTAGAACGGTGTTTCGAAAATGGTGCTGTCAGCGGCGTTCACCAGGCGCAAAGCGACGGAGAAATCACTGTATTCAGAGCCCCACATAGAGAGGGTTTGTCCGAACTGATCGGGTTGCGAGGCGAAATGTACCACCGTTTTCAGTGTATCACCGGGAGATGCAGAGAAATCTTTATCAAGGTGAAACCTGGAGTTGGAGCCACCGTTGTTGCCTGCCGAACCAACGAAGATTCTGCCCGGGCCATGGAGTTGGTCGATCCCTTTGTTTTTCAGGTCACTGCCATCGTGTGGCCCCAAATGGCTGCCGAAGCTCATGTTGATAACAAACGGCTTGCCTACGCTTTGGGCATAGTCAGCTACCCATGTGAACGCGTCAATGAGTGAGGGTGCATCCCTGCGGAGAGAGACAAAGAGTAGTTCCGACTCAAAAGCTACTCCGATGTGTTCAGTACCGGCACCAGCTCCGCCGGCTATGCCGCCTACATGGGTTCCATGCGATGAGTACCCAAAGACATAGTGCGTATCCGATTGAATGGCAAGCAACTGTTGCTCTCCAATGTATTCGGTGCCAAAGCTGTAACCTGCCGGTGGAGGCCCCGACAGCTTGTTCTGATCCCAGGCGCGAGCGATCCGCAATTGGGTGATGGTGGTGTCATAAAACATCGGATGAGTGTAGTCGAAGCCCCAGTCGATGATGGCTACAACCACCCCTTTACCGGTGTAGGCCCGGGAAAGTGAACCCAACCCAGCATGAACACTGTCGACACGCGCCGATGGAACCGCACGAACCAACGAAGGGGAAACAGGCTCGCCCACTTCAATGTATCGGATACCTTCCACCATCATAAAATCCTCGAAACGATTAACAGGCACACGAAAAGTCCATACATTGCCGGCACGTGAGTCGTTTCTGATACCCAACTGAGCCAACCCGGATTGGTTGACGGCATCCTCCTCTACCAAGGCAAGCACACCCACATGGTATGCACCATTAATCCTTACCAAATCATAGTCGATGGCCAATTGCTTCATCGCCTCGTGGTCATTCTGTATCAAACGGTAAGTGTTCATAAATACACGGGCCGTAGGGTTCAGCGCCGCTCCATCCTGCCCAAATAAAAAGCCGGAGGTCATCATCAGTATCGCTGCCACCAGCAGCATTGCTCTCTTTTGCATGTTTGTCTCTTTTCGTTGTTGTAACGACGCCAAAAGTAGACAAAAAATCCCAGTTGGGGATATTTGTGGGGGGAGCAATTATTGATTACAGGAATTCAACCTACTGAGGTTTATCATGGCATGAGGTTTTTGATGGCTGGCAGTCTATCGGCAGTCCCGAAAAATTGAAAATCTTCGATTTTCTCATTTTTCGAGGATCCTTCCCGAGCCAATGGCTCGTGGACTAACAAAAAACTATGAAATCAGAGATTTCTGGTTTTTCGGGATTGGCTTTTGGCTGTAAACGGTAAACAGTGAACAGAAAACGGTAAAAGGTTGAAACCTAAGTGCTTCTTCATGAACTAAGTGCCTGAGTGGTAAAACCTTGTTTGCCAATCGGTTAATCCCCAAAACTCAACCTCTTTCTACATTCTTCAACCTCCTTCAACCTTCTTTTCAACAGCGCAGCCTTCAACTGGCATTGGCTTGTAATTCGTCATTGAAAATTCGTAATTGATTACAAAGAGCTTCATAGAGGCAAAAAGGAGTTTCACGGAGAAGAAGTTGATGACAGCATTGGTGTGGGCTGGGTTGAATATCGATATATACGGCATCAGTATAAAAACAAAAAGAGTAATTTTGCGGTTAGGTATATTGTTACGTAAGGCGATCATAAACCAAACAAAGTGAAGAGATGAAACTATTTCGTTCTGTTTTATTCTGGCTTCTGGCCATATTGATGGCTGGTGGCATCGCGATTTATCAGCGTGCAACGGGTCCTACCTACCCTGTGCGGGGCACCGTGGTCCTGGGTGATGAAGAGGTGAGATACCGCTTGATCCGGAGCTGGGCAGGCGAGGGTGACGCCCGGGTATTGATTCCTATTGAGAACCCTGATGTGGTGGGAGAGTTTCGCTGGAAGCGTTTTAAAAGCTTTGATGAATGGAGTGCTGCACCTATGCAGCGTGCCGATGACGGGCTGGTCTTTTACATTCCGCATCAGCCTCCTGCCGGCAAAGTGCAGTACGAGATCAGTTTGTTTCACGACAACCGGGAACAGGCGATCACCGATTCGCCTGTGATTATTCGGTTCAGGGGAAGCGTCCCTTCCAGCATCACCTTACTGCACATTGTGTTTATCTTCCTGGCCTTCATCTTCTCCATGCGAGCCGGCATGGAAGCGCTGGTGAAAGGGCGCTACACCTTTGCCTATACTGTGTTCACGATCGTGTTTCTGTTCCTTGGCGGCTTGTTTTTTGGGCCGATTATGCAGAAGTATGCTTTTGGTGAATACTGGACCGGCTGGCCGGTGGGGCACGATCTTACCGACAACAAAACCGCTGTGGCCTTTATCTTTTGGATCATCGCCCTGGTGGTTCAATGGCGCAACCGCGACAAGCGTGTATGGGCCATCATCGCATCGGTGGTGCTGCTGGTGGTGTACCTGATCCCCCATTCGGTATTGGGGTCTGAACTCGATTTCAGGGAGCTGGAGAGGGAGCCTCAAACAGAAATCACAGAATAAATACCCTTCAAGGGCAATATTTATACTATATTTGTTGACCGATGGCATCATGGATTTACAACGGTCGGCTTGTTAACAGCGGAGAGTTGCCACTCTCACCGCACAATCGAGCTTTCCATTATGGTGATGGCTTTTTTGAGACGATCAGAATCGCTGACAGGAAACCGTTGTGGCTGAATGATCACCTTGACAGGATGAGTCGTTCGTTTGCTTTTCTGCAATTGACGCCTCCCTTTCCTATGGAGGGTGATCGCCTCAGTAAACTGATAGCTGAAGTTGCCGAAGCGAATGGAGTATTGGCGGGAGGCAGGTTGCGTGTCACTTTTTTCAGGGAGGCAGAAGGCTACTACACTCCCCTGACCGACAAGTGCAGCTACCTGATGCAGTGTCAGCCAACCGAATACAACCATTATCACCTCAACACCAGGGGGTTGCATGTAGCACTCTACAACCAAAACCTGAAGCCGGCCATTCCGCTCTCTTCATTGAAAACGCTGAACTCCCTGATGTATGTTCTGGCAGGTATTTATGCAAGGAACCAGGGATGTGACGATGCGTTGATCATGAACGATTACACGAACATCATTGAATCCACCAACAGCAATCTGTTTTTGGTGAAGGGGAACACCATTGTCACCCCCGGTTTGGATGAGGGTTGTGTGGCGGGTGTGATGCGTGGGAATCTGTTAAAGGTGATCGAAAACCACACAGAGTATTCGTTACGTCGCGGCAATGTGCGGGTGGGTGAGCTGGAGGAGGCTGATGAAGTGTTTTTATCGAACACAATCAGGGGCATTCAGTGGGTTGTGGGATTTCGGCAGAAGCGTTATTACAACAAGGTGTCGGGTCATCTCCTGTCACTGCTGAACCACCATATGGTTCAGCGGGAGGAGTTTTGAGGATGGCTGTTCAGTGGGGGTTCTGATCGCCTTACGCCTTGTTCACATGCAGTCCGCATTCACGGCTTTCGGGGTTTTCCCACCACCATCTTCCGGCGCGGGGATGTTCACCCGGCTCAATGGCGCGTGTGCAAGGTTGACAGCCGATGCTGGCAAAGCCTTTTTTGTGAAGCGGGTTGTACGGGATGTTGTGCTGGTGTATATAATCCCACACCTGTTCGTCACCCCAGGCAATCAGGGGGTTCACCTTTACCAGACTGTGTGTTTTGTCCCATTCAACCTGTTGAACCTCTGTACGTGTCACCGACTGTTCGCGGCGCAGCCCTGAAATCCAGGCGCGAAGGGACGAAAAGGCCCTTATCAGCGGCTCAACTTTCCGTACATGACAGCAACGTTTTCTGTTCTCAATACTGTGATAAAACAGGTTCACCCCCTCCTCTTTTACCATGGCTTCCACCTCAGCCGATTCAGGGAAAAACACTTCAATCCGTGTGTTGTATCTGGCGTTGGTTCTGTCGATCAGATCATAGGTTTCAGGGAACAGCCTTCCGGTATCGAGGGTGAAAATCCGGGCATTGGGATCGATGGTAAGCATCATGTGTGTGAGCACCTGGTCTTCAGCTGAAAGGCTGGACGCCATGGCAATCTGATCACCAAACTGTTTCAGCATAAAATCCAGGATCTCTTCAGGGGATGCGTTGCTGAATTTTTCGTTCAGCAGGGGTATATTGATGGGGGTTGATTTATTCATATATCGGTTTAAGTGTTTAATGTGTTATACCGTGTTATCGGTATTTTTGGCTCCAAGGGCAGTTTTGCAGAAATATGACGGATTAACAGAGAGTCAGTTGGCGAACAGTTCTCTCAGGTTTACCGGTTCACCGGCGGCGATCCCTTTTTCGTTGCGTTCCAGTCGGCATGCTTCGTTGGTTGCGTCGTGTTCGAAGACGAGCACATGGTTCTCTTTCACGGCGCGTTCGAGGTATTGTTTTTTCTCATCGAGGGCGATGAGCGGCTGAATATCAACGCTGGCCAGGTATGGCAGGGTGATATGGGTACGGGTCGGGATGAAGTCGGCCATAAAGGCGATGATCCCTTTTGGCGTGTGTATCAGGGGGATCATTTGCCCGCCGGTATGTCCGTCGACCATGATCACTTCCACGCCCGGCAGGATGAAAGCCGGTTCGGTCACTTCGTTGAGTTTGCCGGCGGCAGCAATCGGGTCGATGTTGTCGTTAAAGTAGCTGGCCACCTCACGGCTGTTTGGGTGGGTTGCCCAGTAGAGTTGTTTCCTTGAGACATGGTGGCGGGCATTGTGGCACACCAGCTGGAGGTGCTCGCCGTCTAGCTCCACGGCACCACCTACATGGTCATCGTGTAAATGGGTCAACAGCACATCGGTCACATCCTCCGGTGCAAAACCGGCACCCCTGATCGCATCTGCCAGCGAAAGCTGCTCTTCAATATATTTATAACGGTAGTATTTCTCGTTTCGCTTGTTGCCAAATCCTGTATCAACCAATACCAGATGGTTGCCCACATGCACCAACAGAAGCCTGTTGACCACAGGGAGCAAATTGTTTTCATCGGCATCATGGTATTTGCCCCAGATGGTCTTGGGTACCACGCCGAAAGCTACTCCACCATCCATCCTCCATCTCTCAGTAATCAAAGGTATTACGCGCATAATCAAACTGTTTTAATCAGCAGGGCATAAAGAGCTTTTCAAACGAAAAAACACACCGCAACAGCACCGTTCTCCATGCCCGACATCGTAGTTTCCAACTCAAATAATCCGGGTTGTCATAAAAGATCAAATCTAAAAACGGAACAAATATCTGAAAAAAGTGTTTCATCATTGATGACTCCTGACCCAAAAATCCGTATTTTTGCATGTAATATACACAGGGGAGTTGTTATTAATACGTTGGTGAGTGATTTTTTACTCGAATAGACAGAAATAAAACTAAGATAATTATGTTGAAGAGAGGCTTTTTTTTCGGGATTGTTTTACTGGGTATCACGTTGGTATTGAATGGTCAGACCAATGGTCCAGAGATTCGTTTCGACAACAGGGAGCACAATTACGGTGACATACGTGAGGAGGGGGGTGTTGTGAAGCACACGTTCCGTTTCACGAACGTAGGTGATGCGCCGTTACAGCTGACCAATGTGCAGCCGGGATGTGGTTGTACGGCATCAGAGTATACGAAGACACCTATTATGCCGGGCGAGGGAGGGGTTGTGACGGCTGATTTTGACCCCCGCAACAGGCCGGGGCAGTTCCGTAAGCACATTATGGTCACCTCCAATTCGGTAAGGCACGACAACACCTCTTTGTTTATTGAAGGGAACGTGATTCCGCGGCCCCGCGATTACCGGGATACGTTCAGGGTGCAGCTTGGTGATTTCCTTTTCGACCGCAACAACCCGGTATTCCACAATATGCGTTACAATGAGGTGCGTCATGACACCATCCGGTTTATCAATGCCGGCAAGCAATCGGTTTCAGTCAAAGTAGATGAAGCGCCCGCCCATATCAAAGTATCCCTTTCCGGTTTACAGTTTGGCCCGATGGAACGGGGCTATATTGCGTTGCGCTACAATGCTGCCGGGGTGACCGCATCAGGAAACCGCAACGACCGCATCTACCTGCAGACCACCGATGCCAAACTGGAAAGGAAAATGTTGTTTGTGATTGCTCAGATACACCCCAGACCACAAGAGCAACCCATTCATCAACGGTTCCCCTTTGAAGTGGGCAATATGAGAATGTCGAGAAATGCCATGTCGTTCCATAACATCCTCAATACCGAAACGCGCTCTGACTCTGTACTTCTTTACAACAGCGGCGACAAGCCGATGAAGGTTGATTACCAGAAGCCACCGTCACACATTCAGATTGCATTAAGCAACAACGTAATAATGCCCGGCGAGACGGTCACCCTGCGTGTATCATTCGACGCTTCACAGCTCGATGTATTCGGAATTCATTCGGCCGACAGGGTGATGCTCAACACCGACGACGAGGTGCAACCGATGAAAATCGTGTTTCTCTCAGCCAATATCAAGGAGGATTTCTCCCACCTCACCGAAGAGGAGCTGGCCATGGCGCCTGAAATCACCTTTGACGAATTGATCCATGAGTTCGGAACCGTAGAGAGCGGCACCAGGGTAAAGCACAGCTTTAATTTCACCAATACCGGCAAAAGCGAATTGATAATCAGAAGGGTAAATGCCGGGTGTGGCTGTACTGCAACCTCCCCGTCCAAGACCAATCTGCAGCCCGGTGAGTCAAGCAATATCGATGTAACCTTTAACACCCAAGGGCGTCGCGGACAGCAGAACATGCGTGTTACGGTGGTCACCAATGACCCTCAGAATCCGGAAGTGTACCTGCAGATCAGAGGCACCCTTGAACAGTAACAATTAAACAGCATAGAGCAGATGGGTGCGTTCATCAGCTGTGTAACCTAATTACAGCAATAAAAAATGCTGATTTTGATGAGAATAATTCAGAGAGTGACCGTTGTCATGATGCTCGTTTGCATCGTATTGCCGGGCGTGGCCATTACACAGCAATCAGACACCACCCAACGGTTCTCTGCAGACCAATACTCCATCCATAACGGGCACCTCCATATCAAACCTTACGATCATCTGTTCTTTGAACTGCACATGAACGAAGTGAGAACTGACACTGTGTTTCTCTACAACCATTGGGGAAGCAGTATGCAGATCAGCTTCCCGGACCTGCCGCCGTTTTTGGAGATCACCCCCTACCCTGCCCTGCTGGAACCTCATTCAGAGGGGTTTCTGTTGGTTACCTACGATGCCGAAGCCAGAAACGCTTTTGAAATGGTGCGTGATCATGTGGTGATGCTAACCAACGATACCATCAATCCTGTGAAACGACTCCATTTTATCGCAGTGATCACGGAAGACTTCAGTGGCTACACCCTTCGGGATTTACGCAATGCACCGGTTGCAGTGCTTGACACCAATGAATACCACTTTGGCACCATAGCGCAGGGTGCGCTGGTAAACTATCAGCTCTCGTTATACAACATGGGGCGAAATGACCTGGTGATCAGAAAGATAAATACCACCTGTGGATGTACAGCCGGCACCCCGGATAAAACAGTAATACCGGCCGGTGACAAAGCGAACATTGGGGTCTATTTCAACACCTTTGGCAGAGAAGGCGCCCAACGACATACCGTCACCATTATCACCAATGACCCGGAAAACACCTATTTGTTTTTCCATATCGGAGGAGAAGTTGTCGCAAGCGAGTAGGGCTGATGTGAGGATGTGGGGATCCCGAAAAATCGAAAACCTATGGTTTTCTGATTTTTCGAGGATTCTTCCCGAGCCGATGGCTCGTGGACTAACGAAAAACTAAGAAATCGAAGATTTCTGGTTTTTCGGAATGTGCTGATGTGGGGATGTGAGGACGAGTTATTTGGTTGAACTTTTTGTTGATTTTTTTGTTTAAAGATTAATTAGCAAAATTAAACAACAAAAAGATACTGGGAAATGTCGAAAAACCTTTTTACAGAACGATACAGTCCGATGTATTTCAATACGGGCAGACTGGTTACGAAAGATGAGTTAGAGACCCTTTTTGAAGCGGCTCGTTGGGCTGCCTCCAGTTACAACGAGCAACCCTGGCATTTTATATATGCCGGTCGCGATCAACTGGAACAGTTCAACGCCCTGCTGTCAGTGTTAAACGAATACAACCAAGGTTGGGCTTCATCTGCCTCGGTGTTATTGGTTGCTGTAGCGGCAGAAAACCTGCAACAAACCGGCAAACCCAATGGGTATGCTCTCTATGACACAGGGCAGGCGGTAGCGCAGATGGTGTTGCAAGCTTCCATGATGGGCCTGCAAGGGCACCAGATGGGTGGTTTCGACAAAGAGAAAGCGCGTAAGGAGCTCAACATTCCAGAAGGGTACCAGCCTGTAGCAGCCATCGCCATCGGTGAGCCGGCACCCCTTAAAGAGATTCCTCAGGAATTTGCTGAACGCGCCAATGAAAAACGCCAACGGAAACCACTCAGTGACTTCACCCACCAAGGTAGATTTTAATTAAGTGTTTGCATCGTTCAGATTCACCCCGATCCCTTTAAAGGGTTGAAGAAGTTGAAGAGAGTTGAAGACGTTGAAGGATTAAATATTGTAGGGCCGTTGCATGCAACGGCCCTACAACCGTTCACCGTTCACCGTTCACTCATTTCACTGCCAGGAGGAGTCCTTTCAGGTATTCACCTTCGGGGTGAAACAGAGACACGGGGTGGTCTGGGGGTTGTGAGAGTCGTGCCAGTATGGTTACTTGGCGGTTGGCGGCGAGTGCAGCGGCCATGATGGTGGCTTCGAACAGTTTTCTATCGACTACCTGGGAGCAGCTGAAGGTCATCAGGAGAGATCCCGGTTTCATGGCTTTGAATGCGGTTGCGTTGAGTCTTTTGTACCCTTGCACTGCGTTATGTCTGGCGCTAAGGTGTTTAGCGTAAGCCGGCGGGTCGAGTATGACCAGGTCGTAATCGAGTTCATTCTCTTTCAGGAACACCAGGGCATCAGACACAAAGGGAGTGTGTGGCTCTGTTGAGAAGCCATTCAGTTCAAAGTTCTTTTTGAGCATATCGATGGCGCTGCCTGAGCTATCGACTGAGTGTACCACGCTGGCGCCGCCATGCAGTGCTGCCAGTGAGAAGCCGCCGGTATAACAGAAGGTGTTAAGCACCTTTTTCTCTGCCGAGAGCTGTTTCACCAGCCAACGGTTTTCCCGTTGATCGAGAAAGAAGCCGGTCTTTTGTCCTTCGACCCAGTTCACATGGTACTGTATCTTATGTTCCATGATGGTGGTCATGGTCTCATTACTGGTCAGCAGGTGTGCAACGTGTTCGGGCACAGTTTCCCCCTTGAGGGGTTTGAGGTAGATTGACCTGAGTTGGTCCCCCATTACTTGTTCTAGCGCTTCCACTATCAGGTGCAGGTCCGACGTCATACCGGCTGAGTGGCATTGCAGCACCACATGGCCGTTGTAATAATCAGCAATAAGCCCTGGCAGCGAATCCCCTTCGGCGTAAACAAGTCGATATGCGTTGGTTTCATCGCTCAGTGAAAGTCCGGTGCGTTGCCGCAGCGCAAGTGCCGCTTGGATCCGTCGTGCGTAAAACGCCACGTCGGGTGTCTCACGTTCCCATGTCAACAGACGAACAGCAATGGAGCCTGTAGTCTGAAAGTGGCCGGAAGCCAAATAGCCCCCTTTGTTGCTGTATACATCCACCCAGTCGCCCTCGCCGGGATTGCCATCAACAGACTTAATGGCACCGTTAAACACCCAGGGGTGAAAACGACGCACCGCCTCATCTTTTTTCGACTTCAACACTATGCTCCCCTGTACCTCCATAGACCCCATACTTCTTGTTCATTGATTGAGGGTGTAAACCTACGCCATTTTCTGGTATCAGCCAAAGCAAGGTGAGAGCAAAAGTTGTGAACCCTACTGTTTTGGGCGTTTTTCAGCAGAAAACCAACACATCAAAAAAAAAGCGAAAAAAACATAAAAAGTGTTAAATAATGTCATACTTTTACAAGCTGTAAAGTCTTTCATTAAATGCGAAGGTCAGGAACCCAAAAATCATGTAACTCATACTTCAGCAAAAACCATATTCACATGGAAAAATTTCTTTTAACCCTGAGAGTTTTTGTGATCGGTCTGGTCACATTGTTGGCTGCAGAGAGCAGTGCTTGCACATACACCTTCAAGTTGTACGATAGCTATGGTGACGGGTGGAACAATGGGACGCTGACCATATTGGTCAATGGTGTACCGGTTGCTTCAAACATCACGTTGCAGTCGGGATATGGCCCTTACATATATACCATAACAGTGAATCATGGTGATTCTATTTCTACAATACACACACCCGGGGGTTGGCCTGAGGAGAACTACTATGATGTGTACGATAATGCAGGACAGTTTGTATTGCGGGATGGTTGTGATGATTACAGCTGTCTTCCTTCGGGGGGCTTTCTCACCGTGGCTGTTTGTCCGGAGACTGATGCGGCCATGTCGAAGCTGGTTAGCCCTACGATAGGGTGTGGTTTGGGTGCGGCAGAATCCTTCACCGTGTTAATTCGGAACACCGGAATTAATACCCTTGACACGTTTCTTCTGTCCTATTCATTAACCGGTGGCACTACGTGGGTAACTGAAACGCTCTATCATACATTGCTACCCGGCGATACGCTGCTGTATACTTTTTCACAAACCGCTGATTTGTCGATGTATGGATCCTATGCCGGGATATTTGTTGTAACCGCTAAC
>SKPS01000198.1 GCA_007119395.1 Lentimicrobiaceae bacterium | reverse complement strand
GAGTTTCAGGTGAGTCTCGATGGGTTACAGTTTATCACGGTTGGTGCTGAGGAGAACACTCTTACAGACCGCACCGACAAGCCGGTACTCCACGACTTCTCGACCGGGCCCATCCGCCAGAGAGCCCGCTTCGTAAGGGTGGTAGCCACCAACCGGGGCGTTTGCCCACCCTGGCACCCCGGCGCCGGCGAAAAAGCATGGATCTTCGCTGATGAAATTGTGATAGAGTAGTGTCTGTCCTTATTGGCAAATATCTGTATTATACTCGATCATTCTGAACCAGATACCCAGCTTTATGGAGAAACACCAGAATAATAAGAGAACAAAAAAAAACAGCCCGCCACCTTTTGCAAGGAAACGGGCTGATTGAGTTATCATTTGACAGCCAACTGATGTTCAGTGCTAGTTTTTCACACAACGAACAGCAAAGCCATACTTCTTATCCATCTCGTGACGGTAGATATTGTCCATGATGTGCCAGATATACCGGCATATTCCTACTGAACTACCCGCCTCTGAGGCTGTCCAGTAATATGCATGGTCACCAAGGTGATGGAAGTCTTCAGTGTCTGTGCGCCATCCGGAGGGGATCGCGTTGAACCCTACTGAATTCAACCCCGTACCGATAGACCAACCCTCTTCGCTCTTCAGTTGTCGCCCCTGATTGGTTCCGCGCCATCCCAACTCGTCGGCCTCCTCCTGGGTCATCCCAAGATGCATCTCGAGTTGCTTCCAGTCGTCGTCGGTCGGAACACGCCACCCCTCGGGGCAAAGGTTTCCTTTGTTTACAGCATCCCAGTTATATAATGCGCCATAAGTCTCCTTATTGCTTACATTGTCTGCGTACCACCCATGTCCGGCGGTTTCAGTGTTGCCTCAACCACCAGCATCAGAGAAGTGGGGGATTAAGGCACCATCATTGTAACGTGTGGCGCGCAAGTTCTCCGCCATCCAGGTCTGAGAGCCTATGGTGACAATGCGGTACTCATTGCCTTCAAAATCAGCGATGGTAGGACCACCATTGCCATTCTCTTCATCCTTCTTACACGCCGAAAACGTGAGCATCAGCGCCCCCGCAAACAGTAAAGGTAAGATCAGAAATTTTCGCTTCATTTTTTTTGTTTTTGGTTAATAACTGTATTGCTGTCAATTAAAGGTATTTTTTCGGGGGTAAATATACAACAATTTTCATTTATCAGATACATGATGCTCAACTTTTTTTTCACATTGGTGTTTGATTAAGAGTATGAACTGGTTCATTTAAGCTGTTGCCAGCACTTTTTTTTGACAAACGGGGTTTCTTTTCCTATTTTTGCATAAGCGGAGACCATTGGGTCTTTAATGCCCCACACAGAGAGAACGGAACTGGTGTTCCACCCGGTCTTCAAAACCGGTAGCAGACGGATAACACCGGCTGTGGCAGGTTCGATTCCTGCTCTCTCGGCAATTTTTTTTTACGGACAGCCAACTGTATGAAGAAGCTATGAATGAAATCAAGGGGGCTTACCAGAGCCTTCCGGGCGTCGATAAGCTGCTGGTTTCCCACCAACTGCAGCAGGCCATTGTCGTGCATGGGCGCGACCTTGTAACACATTGCATCCGTCAATCCATCGATCATTTCAGAGAGAATATCCGGCAAGGTCATCACGCACCGGAGCAGGATGAGATTATTAGGATGGTCCACACTTTGATTCGCCTTCAGGGCGGCAGGCACCTGAAGCGTGTGATCAACGCCACCGGCATCATCATCCACACCAATTTGGGGAGAGCCCCTTTCGGGAAGGCGATGCTGGAGGAGTCGTTTCAGGTGCTGCAAGGATACAACAACCTGGAGTTCGATCTGGAGACCGGTGCCAGAGGGCACCGTAACAGTCATGCCCGTGAGCTGTTAAAATTCCTCACAGGGGCCGAAGAGGTGCTGGTGGTGAACAATGCCGCCGCCGCAGTGATGATGATTTTGCGTGCCTTTGCCAAAAACCGGGAGGTGATCGTCTCACGGGGTGAACTGATTGAGATTGGAGGATCCTTCCGCATCCCCGACATCATGGCTGCATCCGACTGTCACATGGTGGAGGTGGGCACCACCAACAAGACCCGGCTCAAAGATTACGAAAAAGCGATTACCGAACATACCGCTCTCCTCTTCAAGGCGCACAAATCCAACTATGTGATCAAAGGGTTCACCGAAGAGGTCTCCGCCGAAGCCCTTGCCACGCTGGGTCGCCAACATGGCATCCCCGTGCTTTACGACCTCGGCTCCGGATTACTCAGGAGGGTGGATCACCCGGCTCTTAGTCAGGAACCCGACGTGAAAGATGCGCTGGCAACCGGCGCCGACCTGGTATGCTTCAGCGGTGATAAGCTATTGGGCGGCCCACAAGCGGGAATCATCGCAGGAAAGAAGTTACTCATCGAAAAACTCATGCAGGAGCCAATGCTCAGGGCACTGCGTGTCTGCAAAACCACGCTGGCACTGCTCGAAACCGCCTGCTCCTATTACCTGAACGACGAAAACCTGTTTTCTAAAAACCGGCTGTTCAAGACGTTCAACAAAGACAAAACCCAACTCCTGCAACAGGCTAAAACCCTCCGGAATCTGCTTAAGGAGAAAGGAATAGAAGCAGAGGTGGTGGAATCTACCGGTCAATGTGGCGGTGGCACCCTCCCCGATGCAGAGATCGAAAGCTATGCCGTGCAGATCATCACACCACAAGGGATCAAGGATCCGCAAAGCTTCCCGGGAGAACTGCACCGCTCACTGCTAAGGCAGAAAACACCGGTGCTCGGAGTGCTCAGAAAGGGGAACCTGCTGTTCGATGTGCTGACCCTGGAAGAAGAAGAGATGATGGAGTTGGCCGAGGTGATCGCTGATGTGTACAACTTGAAACGTTTGTAAAAGGGCTTTTGGCTTTTGGCTTTTAGCTTTTGGCCAACCCAACAAACGACTATGGACTCTCGACTACCGACTACCGACTACCGACTACCGACTACCGACTGTCAGACTATCGACTACTATATAACAAATCGTATTATGTTTATAATGAGACTTTTACGCAATGCAATATAAGACTGATTTTGATGATCAATGTACTGGATGATCAATGTACTGTTGGATTTGTACATCTGATTTGAGGTTCGCGTGAGTTCTTACTTTTTTTGGTTCCCGCAGAAATCCGCGGAAATTTCGCAGAAATTCGCTGAAAAATTTCAGCGCCTTTCAGCGTAGTTTCTGCGCCTATCAGCGGGAAATAAAAAAAAACAGATTCATGGTATCACAATGCAAGATGGTCATCAGGTTTACATATCTGTCATAACCAATTGCATATTAAAATTGTAAGTTATTCATTTTGATGTTGGGTGGCGACACCTTGGGGGACTAGTAAATGAAACATTTGATCGTCGGCACGGCCGGACATGTTGACCACGGAAAGACCTCGCTGGTGAAGCTCCTTACCGGCACCGACTGCGACACCCACAAGCAGGAGAAGCAGCGGGGCATCACCATCAACCTGGGTTTCACCCACCTGGACCTCCCCAATGGCGACACGGCAGGCATCATCGATGTGCCGGGCCACAAAGATTTCATCCACACCATGATTGGTGGAGCCTGCGGCATCGACATGGTGCTGCTGGTGATCGCTGCCGACAGCGGCATCATGCCACAGACCCGGGAGCATGTGGAGATCATCCGCTCGCTGGGGGTCAAAAACGGGGTGGTAGCCCTTACCCGTGCCGACCTGGTGGATGAGGAGCTGCTGGAAATGGCCCGGTACGAGGTGGCCGGATATCTCGAAGGCTCCGCTTTGGAAGAGGCACCCATCGTGGCCGTGTCGTCGGTGACAGGAAGAGGAAAGGAGGAGCTGATACAAGCCATCGCCTCCACGCTGGAAAAGGTGGAAGAGCGTCCGGTGGGTCCCCTCTTCAGGATGTATATCGACCGGATCTTCACGGTGAAAGGACACGGCAGTGTGGTGACTGGCTCTGTCCTCAATGGGGAGCTCACCGCTGGCAAAGAGCTATACCTGCTCCCCTCCGACAACCAAAAGCTCAGGGTGCGATCCCTCGAAAGGCATGGTCTGGCTGTGGAACGGATCATGGCGGGCGACAGGGCAGCCATCAACCTGACAGGACTGAGTCGTGAAGAGTTCGACAGGGGGATGATACTCTGCGACAAAAAGCTCGATACTACCGACATGATCGATGTGCAACTCCAGCTGTTCGACTCCTCCCCCACCCTCAAAGTGTGGTCGAACGTTGTACTGATCAGTGGTACCTTCTCGTGCCAGGCACGGATGCACCTGATTGACAAGGAGAGGGTTTCCGGAGGAGAAGAGGCGATCGCACAGATCCACCTGAGCAAACCGGCTGTGCTGATGAACAAAGACCGGTTCATCATCCGGAACTCATCAGAGGAGACAACCCTGGGTGGTGGGGTGATCCTGGAGACCTCCCCGCTGCACCACCGCAAGCGCACTCCGCAACTGATCGAAGAGCTGCAAGAGCTTGCCCGGCACATCCTCGGAAGCAACAGCATCACCGGGATGATCCATGTGCTGCTCAAAAAAGCGTTTGTCCCCATGACCCCGGACGAGGCGCGTGAAAAGCTGAGTCTGACTGCCGAAGAGATCGATGCAGCACTCACTGAAGAACAGTCAGGCTATACCATTTACCGGGACGGTGAAACCACTATTCTGATCAACAACCACTGCGACAGCAGCTTCCGCAAGAAGATCACCACGGCGCTGCATGATCACCACGCCAGGAACCCCCTCTTCGCCGAAGGGATGACACACAACGAGCTGGCGGGCAAACTGGGCGTGTCGAAATCGGCTACAGGAAAGCATTATCTCCGATTGCTGATCGCCGCCATGATGAACGATGAGACCCTGGACCACTACAACGACACAATCATTATCCGCGGACATCAACCCAGGTTCGACCCAAAGAGCCTGGACGATATTGCCTGGCTGGAGCAACAGATACTGCAGTGCGGCGACAACAAACCGGTAGTCAGCGACCTCGAAGAGCAAGCCGCCGCCCGAAAGATCCCCAAAGCACAGTTCAGGGCCTATCTCTCATGGCTGGTTTCTCAAGGCAAGCTAAAGTCTTACAAGGCAGAGGTTATACATACAAGTGTCTATAAAAAGCACCGTCACGTTCTTCTGGACGCCCTTCAAAACAGGGCTGACGGCATAACCATCCCCGAGATCAAAGAGATCATCACCATAACAAAAAAACTACGCACCATGCTGCTGGAAATGATGGCCTCTGAAAATGACATTGTCATCATCCCCGGTGGGGAGGGGGAAACGCGGGTAGTTTTGAGTGAAAAGTGAAAAATGAAAAGTGAAAAGTTTCTTTACCACTGAGGCACTTAGTTCATTAAGAGACACTTAGTACTAAGTGAATCTCAGTGTTCTTAATGAACTCAGTGGTAAAAAAAATCCGCGTTAATCCGAGTAATCCGCGGTGAACAAAACCTTTAATAACCGCAGATTACTCAGATTTTCGCTGATTAAACTCAGATTATTTTTGATATATTGACAATGTAATTAGAAAAAATCGAATAATGAGCATCTACTTCGACAATGCAACCACGGCTCATCCACGGCCCGGTGAAGTAATTGCGGCCATCCAGGAAGCTTTTGGACGGTATGGGGCGTCACCCGGTCGCGGGGGAAACTCTATGTCGACTGATAGCTCCAGGGTGGTTTTTGCAACCAGAGAGCTGATTGCCAACCTCTTCCACGCACCCGAAGCCGAACGGGTGATCTTCACCTCCAACGCCACCTTTGGGTTGAATACCGCCATCAAAGGGTTGTTACAGCGTGGCGACCATGTGATCATCAGTCCGCTGGAGCACAACTCTGTTTACCGTCCGGTGCGGTACCTGCAACACAAACGCATTATCGAGGTCTCCGAGGCATCCTGTTGTCAGGAAGGATATATTGATCTGCACCACCTGCAAACCCTTTTCCGGGTCAACACCCGCATGGTGGTGATCAACCACGGCTCCAATGTACTGGGTTCTGTCCAACCCATCCGCGAGATTGGCGCGCTGTGTCGTAACAAGGGTGCTGTGCTGGTGGTGGACGCTGCACAGACAGCCGGACTGATCCCCATCGACGTACAGAAGGATCATATCGACATACTGGTCTTCTCGGGACACAAAAAGCTATACGGTCCACCGGGTGTCGGGGGGATGGTGTTGGGGGGTGATCTTCAGATAGAACCCTTGTTACAGGGTGGAACGGGTAGCCGTTCCGAATCAGACATGCACCCCGGTTTTTACCCTGACCGGCTCGAAGCGGGCACACCCAACACACCGGGTATCATCGGACTGAAGGCAGGAATCGAATGGATCAACTACCAAGGGATGGAGGCTATCCACAGCCATGTGATGGCCCTCACCAGCAGGCTATTGGAGGAACTCCGGACTCTTTCCGGCATCACCATCCACGGACCGAAATCGCTCGAAAACAGACTACCGCTGGTCTCTGTCACCATCGAAGGGGAAGACCCCGCCGAAACGGCCCACCGCCTCGACCGTGACCATGGCATTATGACCCGCCCGGGGTTGCAATGCGCTCCGATGGCACACAAAGCAGTCGGCACCTTCCCGCAGGGAACCCTTAGGTTCAGCCCCGGTGCTTTCAATACCATGCAAGACGTGGAAAGAGTGGTTGAGGCGTTGATGAGTGAAAAGTGAAAAGTGAAAAGTGAAAAGTGAAGAATTGAAAAATGAAGAGTTTCTTTACCACTAAGGCACTTAGTTCATTAAGAGGCACTTAGTACTTAGTGAAACTCAGTGTTCTTAATGAACTCAGTGGTAAAAAAAGTTGAGGTTGATGAAGAATGAAAAATGAAAAATGAAGAATGAAGCGTTTCTTTACCACTAAGACACTTAGTTCATTAAGAGGTACTTAGTACTTAGTGAAACTCAGTGTTCTTAATGAACTCAGTGGTAAAAAAATCTGCGTTAATCCGCGTAATCCGCGGTGAAAAACACCCGTCTTAGAAAGCCAACAGCCAAAATCAATACAGCAGCCCCAGCACCCATAACGGCACCCGTCGCTGATGCCCCACAAGGAGATCATCAACAAAAAGGAATGCCTCCTGATGGTGCCGTATCTGTTTTGTCCCCTTGTTTTTCCCTCCGATCTCGATCAAAACATCGTTATCAATCCAAAAATCAACCTCCCGGTGCAACGTTACTTTATGCTTCACAACCAATTGACTCAGCGCAAACGTCTCTCTTAGACTACCCGTGTTGGCATACTCCTGCGACAATACATAAAACAGGTTTGGGTTTTCGAGCAAGATTTTATCGGGCTTCTGCAACCTGCTGATGTGCCTGTCGGGCAGATTGATAAGCCTGATCATCCTGGCCTGCTCAAGGTAACGTAAATATTGCAACACCGTTTGACGATGGAGCCCGGTCCGTTCGCTGATTTTTGATATATTGGGCTTGAATGGTGCTGATGAAGCAATGATTTTCAATAAGGTAAGCATCCGCTGACTCTGTGCAGGATCAAAACCCTCGATCACCCTGAGATCTGTCTCCATCACGGTTCTGATAATTTGCTCCAGTGTGAGGCCATAGTCCCTGTCCTTCTCGAGGAAAAACGGATAATACCCTTGTGTCAGATAGTTGCTGAAATGTTTGAGCACCGGAATGGCGCCCGAAATATCTGCTGCTATTTCAACATGTTGCGAAAGGATCTCTTGCAGGGTAAGGGGGGCGAGGTTGATGATTCCACCCAGCAGCAGATACTCCCTGAACGAGAGGCCTGGCATGGTGTACACCAGAGCTCTCCGGCTTAGATCTGCATCCTGCTTTGTGAGCTCGATGACAGAAGATCCCGAAAAAACGACCTTCAGCTCAGGCATGGTGTCATAGATCGACTTCAACTCTTTCGACCAACCCTCATACTTGTGGGTTTCATCCACATATAGATAAGCACCACCCTGCCGGCGGAAAGATTCCGCTAAATCCACCAGTCGATGGTCGGCAAAGTAAAGATCGTCCAGCCTGACGTACAACACCTCATACCCTTGCCTCTGCTTCTCTGCAAGTTGTTGTAACAGCAGCGTGGTCTTCCCGGTACCACGGGCACCTACAATGCTGTTCATACGCCAGTTCCAGTTCACGTTTCCCAATACATCACGCTGATGCGGAAAAGAGACCGATCGGATCAACAGATTCGATTTTTCGATAAGTGCTTCCATGAGGCTTTCTGAGGTTATTAACCGACAAATAGATCAAATTGGTTGTTTGGATGTACAAAAATAAGAATTTTTTGGTGAACGTAACCACCAAAACAACAAAAAAAAGCTGAAGAACGTTGAAAAAAGATAAGTTCAACTCCATTCAACCTTATTCAACCTTATTCAACTCTATTCAACCTCAATCAAACTCAGTGGTAAAAAAAACCGCGTTAATCAGCGTAATCCGCGGTGAAAAAGACCCGTTTGTGAAAGCCAAAAGCCAAAAAGCCAAAAAGCCAACAGCCAAAAGCCGACTGAGATCACTTACAAAATTGGAATCTGATTCCAATTTTGTATATTTGCACCATGATTCAAAGAACAGCAGAGCATGAGCTCCGGCAATTGGCCGAACAGTTCAAAGCCGTCGCCCTTATCGAGCCGCGACAATCCGGGAAGACCACTTTAACAAGAAGTGTATTCTCCGACAAGCCCTATGTGAGTCTTGAGAACCCTGATCAGCGTCGTTTCGCATTGGAAGATCCCCGTTCTTTACCACTAAGTTTTACCGTTTAAAAACAACAGATCTTAAAAATTTTTTTATTTTTGTTCAAGAGCCGTTTGCGATGACACCGTATTAACGTCTTTTGATGACGTTTGGTGCTCAAGAACGGCTCTTCTTCTTTTATGGTTTGTTCGTGAAATTGGGGCATTTAGTGCAACGCTCTGGTATCTTCTTACTGCTGTGCTCAGTGGTAACTGCTGGTTTACAGAGGCAAGGGATTTTTCTTGATTGATTTCGTCGACTTTCGGATCAAATGCTGTTTGAGTTTTTAGCATACCATAAATGATCCGGAGCAGTTTGTGCATGATGATGCCTTTAGCTGCTTTAGGTTTTTTACCGGCAGCCAGGTGTTTTTTGTACAGTTTGCTAAAGTATGGGTTGTGTATGATCACGTTATTTGCAGCAACAAAGAGCAAGGCTCTCATATGTTTATCACCCTGCTTGCTCATTTTTACGCCCCATTTCCCGTCACCACTTTGTTTGAATCGAGGATGTACCCCATAAAATGCCACAAGCTGATTAGTGTCTTTGAACTTTGAGATATCACCAAGAAGTAGCACGAGGGCAGCAGCTGACCAGTCTCCGATACCTTTGATGGTTTTCAATAGCGCAACGGAGGGACTCATATAACTATCAATCAAAAGCTGCTTTAATGTGTTGATTTTGCGCTGATAATACAAGATGGTTTCGACCAATTCCTTGATTATCATCTGGTCAATTGCCAGAGATTGCTTGGCCACACTTTTGTCTGCAAGCTCTTTGATTTCTCTGGCTTTTTTCTGTGTGATTCCTTTGATAGCATCAAGTCGTTCAACAGAGGCTTTTCTCACATTAAGCGCAGTTGGGTATTTACACAGCATTTGCAGCAGCCAGATAGGCTTTCCGTTTTTGCAAAAAGAGAGCATTTCAGGGAAGTTCTGATATAGAAGTTTCTCTAGTTGATTTGATTTTGCTGTTTGTTGTTTGATGAGACTATTGATATACCGAAAGAGTTGCTGCAATGAGGTCTCTGTGGGATCGTGATAAGTGCTATTTGACCATTTATGTCTGTATTGCTGGTAGTTATTGGCCACATACTCGGCAATACCTTCGGCACTAACGCCATCATTAATGGTTCTTTTAAGATGGCTGGCGATCTGATGTTTTACTGCTTTCGGATTTAGCTTATAGACCTCAACAGATGCGGATTTTTTCATCTTTTTGAGTAATTCAACCCAGTTCTGCTCATAACCTCCTGTATTCTCAATGCCGAAAATCAGCGTTATACCGTTAGAAGTGTACCTGCCGATAATTTCTTTTAAGATTTGATGCCCATGCTGATTGTCATCTAGCTGGAACCCTTTCTCTACCATTGTTTTACAT
The DNA here is from genome assembly GCA_007119395.1 of Lentimicrobiaceae bacterium. Lineage (GTDB taxonomy): Bacteria > Bacteroidota > Bacteroidia > Bacteroidales > SKPS01 > SKPS01. The sequence goes on along the minus strand of SKPS01000198.1, from coordinate 1,922 downwards.
TCATTCATCAAATGGAAGTCAGCATAACCTTTACTGACATCAATTCCTGCAAAAATCACCTCATTCTTTTTCATAATTGACACATTTAGTGAGTATTAAGTTGAAAAAGTCAAGCCAAATACTTTCTTATTCTAATGCAGTATCTTTGTACTCAGTTTTACCACGTATTAGGCTTGACAACAGGGGGGTCCTAAGTGACAGCATCGATGTGCTTTTGCACAATCCCCCTCTGTTGCAAGCTAACAAAATTCCAGATTCAAAAGAAAAAGCAAACATATAAGGCACTTAGTTCATTAAGGAACATATAGACCTCAGTGAAACTCAGTGTTCTTAATGAACTCAGTGGTAAAAAAATCTGCGTAAATCCGCTTAATCCGCGGTGAAGAAAACCGCTGGTGATTGCAAAATAAATATATCAAAACTCATCATACCACATATTACGCGTATTTTCGCAGATCTAAAACGCAGATTTCATTTGATTGATGAATCATTATGTATTCACATGAATTAAAAGCGCTGTCATCACATTATAAACAAAGCACTTTAACCATGCCCCAACAACCCTGGTACAAAACCCTGTTCGACAACTACGGCAGGCAGTACGACGAAGAGCCCTTCACCCAAGGAACCCTTGGTGAATGTGATTTTATTGAACAGGAGCTTGGCTTCGACAAGGGCAAGCTCATTTTGGATGTAGGCTGTGGTACGGGCCGGCATGCCATAGAGCTGACAAAGCGGGGATACACCGTTACAGGCATTGACCTGTCGGAAGCGCAGTTGGAGCGGGCCAGACAGAAGGCGGCTGCAGAAAAGATGAACATAGAGTTTCTATGCCACGATGCGCGCAACCTCCCTTTTGAAGGCAGGTTCGATGTGGCCATTATGATGTGTGAAGGGGGCTTCCCACTGATGGAGACTGACGAGATGAACTTTCAGATTCTGCAAAACGTATCTAAAGCGCTGAAGCCATCAGCACAATTCATCTTCACCACCCTCAACGGACTCTTCCCGATCTACCACTCCATCAATGACTTCCATGCATCTGATGAACAAGAAGGGGGCGCCTCGTACCACAGCGAAACCTTCAACCTGATGACCTTCAGAGACCACAATATCACCACCTTCACCGACGACAACGGTGTAGAGCACAAACTGGTGTGCAACGAACGGTACTACATCCCCAGCGAGATCACTTGGTTGCTCAAAACCCTCGGTTTTACCACCATCGACATCTTCGGCGCCCGAATCGGAGAGTTCTCCAGAAGCCACATCCTCACCACCAAAGATTTTGAAATGCTGGTAGTAGCTGTGAAGTGAACGATTTTTCTTTACCACTGTGTCAAAAAAATCTGCGTAAATCTGCGTAATCCGCGGTAAAGAAATCACCGTCTAAGAAAAGCCAATAGCCAAACGCCAAAAGCCAAAAGCCAAAAGCTTTTTTGTTAACAAAGTTGCAACGGAGCGATAATTTCCTTTTATTTGTAGGTGAAATCAAAAACCAATAAACAGCATAATTATGGAAGTACTGGAAATTGCACGGTGGCAATTCGGATTGACCACAGTTTACCACTTCTTCTTCAGCCCCCTTACCATGGGTTTGGCGGTGCTGATTGCTATTCTGCAGAGTTTCTACTATCGAACGGGAAACCTGGATTACAAACGCCTCACAAAATTCTTTGGCAAGCTGTTTCTGATCATCTTCGCATTGGGGGTGGTGACCGGTATCGTGCTGGAGTTCCAGTTTGGGATGGCTTGGTCACAGTACTCCCGTTTTGTAGGCGACATCTTCGGCATTCCGCTGGCCATTGAAGCGTTAATGGCCTTTTTCCTGGAGTCAACTTTTATAGCAGTATGGTGGTTTGGCTGGAACCGTTTGCCCAAGGGGATTCATTTACTCTCCATCTGGTTGGTGGCCATAGGCT
>SKPS01000370.1 GCA_007119395.1 Lentimicrobiaceae bacterium | reverse complement strand
GGTCGCCGCAATCAGCCGGCTGCTGGCTTGGGTCAATACACATGACCCCGAAGGGAACCTGTTCAACTACGCGTTGATACACTTTACAGGAGCCATCATGGTCATATTCGGAATGGATCTGTTGAAAAGCTTCGTCGGAAACAGCATCAAACAATACCTTACCATCAGGGTTTTATTCTGGATAAACAGAATCGCCGGTATTGCTTTCGCCTCTTTCGGAATATCGCTGATATTCAGATCTGTCTGGAACTTCATCTGATGATAGTATCAACTTTCACACTGTTTCTAAAATATTCAGGCTATTTTTGTAAATCATTCATGGTTCACATGGGCTGCTGTGTCTGTTCCGGTGGTCTTTGGTGAGAAAATATCCCTGATGTGCCCGGAGCACACTCCGATGGTTAGCAGGGGTCAGTTAAAACGATTAACAGGAGGGGGAATCTTTTGAAAAAACCGAAAAAGCCGAAGAAATTTCTGAACATGCCTGAATACCCGGGTGGTAAGAAAGCGTTTGGCGATTACATCAGGCGCAATTTACGGTATCCTGATGAGGCTTTGCAGGAGGGTATTGAGGGTGATGTGATTGTAACCTATGAGGTGAATGACAATGGCAAGGTGCAGAACCCGAAGATAAAACATGGTATAGGATACGGGTGTGATCAGGAGGCTTTGCGGCTGATTTCCTCGCTGCAGTTTGCTGCTGTGACCAACAGGGGCATGCGGGTGAAGAGAACCTTTACTACACGTATCGCTTTCCGGCTGCCGCCGAAGAAGGCTACGTCAGGCATCGCCTACCATGTAACCCCATCAGACAAGAAAAAGGAAGAAAAGAGCCCTGCCCCTTCGAGTGGCAAGAGTTACACCTGGCAAATACCGGTGGGAGGAAATGAAAACCCCAAAGAGTAGGAACCCAATAGATGGTGGCAGTGGCTTCACTGTGGTAGTGGCAGTGATTGCTGCCTTGTTGACCCTCAATGCTTGTGACCGCAGTGACTCTTCATCAACCGGTGAAACAAGGCTCACCGGATCGGTGGGGCGTACCATGGAAAACTATGGCGAGGAGGTGGTGATGTACGCACAGGAGTTTCAACTGCCTCCTGAATATTTACTTGCTCTGATTGTGCTGGAATCGTCGGGACGAAGAATGATCCCACCCCGTTTTGAAATACATGTATACCGCAGGCTGCAAGAAGTGAAGGATGGAAACCGGAATCTTTACCAGCATGTCACGCCGCAACACCTGCAGGATGCCACTGACCAGGAAATGAAATACCTGGCCTCTTCCTGGGGACCTTTTCAGCTAATGGGGTATAAATGCATTTTGCTTGATATCAACATCAGAGACATCAGAGGAAGGGATGCGGTCTACTGGGGTATCCACTGGATCAATCTCACCTATGGTGACAAGCTCAGAGAGGGGAAATACAAAGATGCGTTTCATATTCACAATACCGGCAGGAACTACCCCGTTGACGGGAAACCCCTGACACACGATCCGGCGTATGTCGACAATGGATTAGAGTACATGACAGTGTTTAAAAATATACTGGCGGAGTCAAAACGGTAACTATCGCTTGTCAAGCTCTCCAAAGACAGATCTTAATACGTTGTTGACACGTGCCGAAGGGTTTTCCCTGATCTTTTTCTCCTCTTCTCCGATGCGGATAAACAAGGCCTGAATGGCCTTGTCGGTAACATATCTCGGCAGGTCGGTGGTTGCAGGTTGTACACCGGGTACCCGGTTGTAGGCCGTGGCCAGTTCGTTCCAGGCTTGCGTTACCTGCACCTTGTTGTCAAGCACATTGCGAACCCTTGGCATAAACGCGTTGGTTAGCTGGGTGGTGGTGCGGCCCCTGAAATAATCCGTAGCAGCACGGTCGCCGCCAAATAAAATGTTACGCCCATCGGCAATACTCATCGAAGTGATCGCATTGACGAATATTGGAGTTGCCTCTTTCACAGCCTCTTCGGCTCCACGGTTTAGCTTTAAAATAAAATCATCCACCATGTTGCCCATCCCAATAGACCTTAAGGTGGTCTCAACACGCTGAACTTCCGGAGGAAAAGGTATTTTGAAACGGGCATTGCCGAAAAACCCGTTGCGCCTGCTAAGGGTTTGTACTCCGTTGTTTGTGCCAACCCGCAAAGCCTCTTTTAAACCGTTCACTATTTGTGCTTCAGTGAGTGGACCACCCCCGGCACCACCACCCTTCATCGCCTGCTGTGCGGCTTGTTGCAACACATCACACGATGCCAACATCAACATCAATCCAATCAGTGTAAATAAACGCAGTTTTCTCATAATAACCCCCTCTTTCGCTGTTGATAGATCCATAAAGCTGACGCAAATCCATACAAAAGTAATGGAAAAACAAAAAAAACAGGTGATCAGCACCAAAAAAAATGTATGTTTGTAGTTGAAAACAACAATACAAAACAGACCAGATATGCAACCTGAAATCATCGAATGTTTCGAGATGGCAAAGATGGGTATGGAGCAGGCCCTTGAGCATCTCGACAAGGAGTTTTCTAAGATCAGGGCGGGGAAGGCTCATCCGCAGATGCTTGAAAGTGTTAAGGTAGACAGTTATGGTTCACTGATGCCGTTGAATCAGGTAGCCAGCATCAACACACCAGATCCCCGTTCGATTGCTGTTCAACCATGGGACAAATCGTTGATTGTTCCGATAGAGAAGGCCATTATGGCAGCCAACCTGGGGTTTAACCCCCAAAATGACGGGGCCGTCATTCGCATTGCGGTGCCTGAACTCACCGAAGAGAGACGACGTGAGCTGGTAAAAATGGCCAAAGCGGAGATGGAAAACGCCAAAATCTCCATTCGAAATGCCCGGCGAACGGCCATTGAAGATGGGAAAAAGCTCGAAAAAGAGGGAATACCGGAAGATGCTTGCAAAAAGTTAAGTGCCGATGTGCAAAAACTGCATGACGACTTCATCAAAAAAGCGGATGAACTCTTTGGTAACAAGGAGAAAGAGATTATGACCATTTGATGCCAAGATGGCATCCGGTTAACTTCCCTGTCTAATCGACGCCTTCTGCACAGTTGGTGCAGACAGAGAGTGTTTTCCGGAAGAAAAACACCTGTCGCCTGAAGTCGTTGTATGCCGTATTATTCCAGATTTCCCTGAAAGGGTTGTTGACGATATTGCCGAAACGATGGGTTGCATCTTTATCGTAACAGCATGGAATCACATCGCCATCCCAGGTAACCACACTGCCAAACCATAACCGGCGGCAATGGTTGGGGAATTTACTCTTGATACGATAACCTGTTTCTTTGTCGGTACGATACCGGCTGAAGGCAGAATCCTCCGGAATCAGCGTGTTGGCTGGCGACAGGTCGTAAAACTGTGCTTTCTTACATTGGACCTCATCCACCCCATCCACCCTTTTCAACTCTTTGACACCCTGCACTTGGTGGATGTTGTGCCTGAACAACAGGCTTTGTACAATCAGGTAGGGGTGTGATACCCCCCTCTGCTTTTTAACTGCACACAGCGTCTCAATCCCCTTGATCACTTCCTCCACATCGCCGCCCCGTCGGTAGGTTGCATAGGTCTCCTGATCCAGCCCATCAAGCGAAACAACCAACCTGTCTAATCCGGAAGATACGATTTCATGAGATTGTTCTTCGGATAAAAAATGGCCATTGGTTGACGTCATCACATAAAACCCTCTCTCTTTGGCAACCCGCACCATCTGATGAAACTGTGGGTGCAGCAGTGGTTCCCCCTGAAAATAGAGGTTGAGCCAAATCAGATGATCCTTCATCTGTTCAAGGGTGTGTTGGTACACCTCCATGCTGGCATCTCCCTGGCTTCGGGTAAAGGAACGCAATCCTGAAGGGCATTCGGGGCATCGCAGGTTGCACCGTGTGGTGGGTTCAAACGAGAGGGCTGAAGGGCCTCCGGGAATCACCAGCACCTTCAGGTAACGGGCTGTAAACCAGCTCAACAGGAGCTGAAAAAAGTTCAACAATCGAGGCACGGTGATACAACGCAACAGCCTGAAACCATCACGGATAACGGAAAACGGTTTACGAGCTGTCATGTTCCGTCATCCTCCGCGTAATCCGTTGCACAAATTCATACCGAATAAGGAATTCCCTCAACACAATGCGCAATACAGTGTAACCAGGGATAGCAAAAATCATCCCCGGAATCCCTGCCAAACTGCCCGCCATTAAAATTACTATGAAAATCTCCAGAGGATGCGCCAATACACTGTTGGCATAAATCACAGGAATCAGTATCAGGTTGTCAATCAGATTGGAGATAATAAATACCCCTACAATGCCAAGTACCATGGGTAGCAATTCTGTGTACAGATCGGCTCCCAGATGGGTGGTAGCCACCAGCAGTGCCCCCAATGTGGTGCCAATAATCGGCCCCAGGTAAGGTATAATGTTCATCATCCCACCCATAAAACCAACCAGAAAAGCATTCTCAATACCCAGAATCAACCCCCCGGTAGTAATCAATGTGATCATAGAAAAAAGCTCAATGCCCAACCCCAAAAAATAGCGGGTAAGCAATTTCTTGCTCTGAGACAATATGTTGATCGCTTCGTTTTTAAATCGACCCGGAACAAAAAGCATGATCCCGTTAAAAAAGAGCCTGTCCTCCTTCAGGAAGAAAAAGGTCATAAACAGGATGGCAAACACACCTATAAAAAGCAAACCTGTGATCTCCAATACATTTTGAAGGATAATCGAGACATCAATGTAGTTCATGATTTGCACAACCTGTTCACTAACGGTTTGGTTGATGGTTTCCCCCTCGTTGAGTAAGCCGTACTTCACCAGGTTGTTTTCCAGTTTCGACAACGGTTCGTCATAGGTGAGGGCCACCTCGTCTACATCGATACGTGAAATGGTCTGAGCCTGGTCAACGATGATGGGTACGACCAGAACAATCAGGGTAACCAGGGTGCCAACCATCAGCAGCAGTGCCAGCAGTGCATTAAGGGAATGGGGTATTTTTAACCTGCCGATGCGGATTCGGTCAAGCCACTTCACAATAGGGTGACCAATCACAGACAATACCCCGGCAATAAAGAAAAACGCCACGATATCAAAAAAGAACCAAACCCCAACCGCTAAAAAGGCTGTCACACCTACCGCGGTGATGATGGGCCAAATACCGGGTAATCCTGTCAATTTGTTCTGTTCAGACTTTTGGTTATTGTCCATCAACCCATTGTTTTAATTGTTCAACAGTACTTTGAAAATCAAAGGCTTCATATAGCTGTTGATGATTCTCTTTATCGGAAAGGCTTACGAAATAGCGTTGAAAAATGGCCTTTTTATTTCGCTCAAAGTCGAAGCACACAAGGATCTGATACATCTGCCGGGTGGTAAGAGAAAACCCCGGGAGTGTTGCGTTTAGTTTCTGTATTCTGTCTTCTTCAAAGCGCAGGTTGGTGAGTTCTCTTCTCAGCGAGTTAAGTTGTTCTGCTGTAAGAGAGGGTGTTCCGGTAACAGGTTCTGCCGGAACACCAAACGTTGTCACCGAATCGGTCAGCGTATCGGATGCATGTGTTGGTGTGTCGGCTGGTGCAATGGGTTCTTGCCGTGAAAAATGAAAATCGGGTCTGTGTGAAACCAGGCCGGGGGTGGAATCGCTTTCTGCATCGGAAGGTGGAGTTGGCTCCTCCAGAGCTGTAATCACTTCCATCAGGTTCAACCGGAAGGAGTCTCCCCGAAAGGGACTGGCAATCGTATCCCTCGATAACAGTCTTCTGGGATCAACCCTGGCAGATCCTCTTCTCCAGCCATCTTCTTCACGGGTACGTACTATACGGTATACATAACGTAACCCTGAAACCACGGTAAGGGTATCTGTTATGGGTGTAATGGTGGAGTCTGTAAACCATATGCTCACGGTGGTATGTCCATTAGGTAGCCCTGTGGCCGTAACCCTGCCCGGCTGCACCGAACGGAAGGACTCGTCACCAACCATCATCGTAAAAGGATACCGCTTAGGACCCATCACCTCAATCTCTCCCGATTGCCCATTTGCTCCATATACTGTAAGCAGACAAACGAAAAGCAGCACAAACGGAAGCCTGTCTGAAATACTTCCGGCCATTAAACGGCGCCACTGTCTTGGTATGTTATCCCACCACTTCATATCGATGCATATCCTGTTTGATAAAGATAAACAATAAAATGGTAAATGCCCATAATGATGATCCACCATAACTCATGTAAGGCAAAGGTATGCCAATTACAGGAGTTAAGCCAATGGTCATGCCAACATTCACCACAAAATGAAAAAACAGCAGCGATGCCACTCCGTATCCGTAAATCTGACTAAACCTTGAGCGCTGTATTTCAGCCCTTTGAATGATGCGGTACAACAAAAGTAAAAACACTGATACAATGAACATGCTGCCGATAAACCCAAACTCTTCACCCACCGTGCAAAAGATAAAATCGGTGTCTTGCTCAGGAATGAAGTTCATTTTTGTTTGTGTTCCCTGCAGATACCCTTTGCCTGTCCAGCCCCCTGATCCAATCGCTACTTTTGATTGGTAGAAGTTGTATCCGATATTTCTGATGTCGCGGTCCTCTCCCTGCAGATTGGCTATATACACTTCAATTCTCTCTTTCTGGTGTGGTTTGAGGCCTTCATGAAAGAAGAAGTCGAAGGCAAAGACCAGAACAATGGTTGCAAGTCCCAGGGAGACCATTAGCCAGGCTTCTCTTTTTTTTGCTTTGAGGATAAGGATCAGCAGAGCTACTGAAATAATGATCAATCCCACGACCACATAGGTTGAAAACATCAGGTCAAGAATAAAGAGCAATGCCAGGGTGAGGGCTCCATACAGATACCATGGCCACAGCCCGAAACGGTAGAGCATCAGAATGGGAGCAAATAGCACAATGGCTGATCCCAGGTCGGGCTGCAGCATGATCAATCCGAAGGGAAGCGCAACAATGCCGGTTACCGTGAGCAAGGTTTTGCGCTTGGTGAGGTCAAAATCGATGGCACTCATATACCTGGCCATGGCGAGCACAGTAGCCACTTTGGCAAATTCAGCAGGCTGAAGGGCAAATCCACCCACCTGAAACCAGCTTTTTGATGCATTTACTTCGGTGCCAAAAATCAACACCGCCACCAACGAGAGATTCAGCAAGGCATAAATCATATACGACAACGGAGGTACGATTTTCGGATCAAGGATCAGGATGATCAGTGCAACCACCATGGCCAGCACAATCCAAAGAAGCTGTTTCCCATACCGCTGGTTCAAATCAAAGATGTTGCTGAAAGTCTCCTGGTTGCCCGTTGAGAAAACACTGAGCCACCCCACTGTGACCAGAATCAGCCACAGAACCACCATCACCCAGTCGATGTTTCGAAAAATCCCTTTGTGTTGATGTGTTGTGTTGCTGTACACCGTTTTTGCTATCTTTTGATCAGTTTACTGTTAAGGATTCTGTTTTCCAAGGCTTCACGTTTTACTTCGCCGGTGAGGTATTTTTCTATCATCAGGCTGGCGATGGGGGATGCCCATGTAGAGCCATAGCCGGCATTTTCCACGATAACTGCGATGGCGATTTGAGGGTTTTCCATGGGTGCATAGGCGATAAAGAGAGAATGGTTGTCGCCGTGAGGATTTTGTGCGGTACCGGTTTTTCCGCAGACAGTAATACCCGGGATATAGGCGTTTCTTGCTGTACCGGCCAGCACCACGTCACGCATTCCGATGATAATCGGTTCAAAATGGTGTGGGTCGATGGTTGTTTCAAAACGTTCTCTTACAGCGGTATTGAGGCTGTCGGGATGCCCGATACTTTTCACAATATGGGGGTTGAAGTAGTGTCCTTTGTTGGCGATTACAGCTGCAATATTTGCCAGTTGCACAGGGGTGGTGAGTATTTCTCCCTGCCCGATGGCGAGTGAAATAATGGAGAGGGCTCTCCATCTCCCGGAACCGTGGTATCTGTCGTAAAATTCGCTGGTGGGGATATTTCCGGCAAGGCCAAATGGCAAGTCGTTGTTGAACCGTTTCCCAAGTCCAAAGCTGAGAGCGTGCGCTCTCCACACTTCAAACGCTGCTTTGGTATTGGGGTAGTTGCTTCTGTCGAGCATATCCCTGAAGTTATAGCAGTAATAGGTATTGCATGAAAACTGGATCGATTGAGCAAGGTTTGTCGGTCCCGGATGACCATGGCAGCGTACCGTCAGACGACCCATATGAAAGGCACCGCCACAGGAGTACCTGGTTTCTGCCCTCAATGCATTCATCTGCATTGAAATCAGGGCATTAACCATTTTAAAAGTGGAACCCGGCGGATATTGCGCTTGTAAAGCCCGGTTCATCAAAGGGCGGTATGTGTCGTTTAACAGGGTATGGTAATTTTTTGCCCGTTCACGGCCACTGAGCAAATTGGGATCATAGGTCGGACTGGTAACCAGCGCCAGGATCTCTCCGGTGGAGGGCTCCAGTGCCACAACACTGCCAATCTTATGCTCCATAAGCTGTTCGCCATAAGCCTGTAAACCGGCATCCAGGGTGGTGTACAGATCCAAACCGGCTCTCGCCTGGATGTCCTCTTCACCCCCGAGATAAGGGCCTTGGTCTCTGCCAAATTTGTCTTTTAACCGCTTGCGCAATCCCTTCTCACCACGTAGCACCCCCTCATAAGACCGCTCTATTCCACTGATCCCAATGTAATCACCTGCCACATAATATGAATCGCGGTCTAAAACCCCCTGGTTCACCTCACCAATGTAACCCAAAGTGTGGGCTGCAACCCCAATAGGATACCTACGCATGGTGCGCTCCTGAACGTAAAAACCCGGGAAACGAAACTGAAACTCAGTGAACTTGCCAATCTGGTCTATCGGCAATTGACGCGCAATAACACCACGGTTAACCCGTAAATAGGGATCCCGCATCTGCCGCTGTAAATACTCACGAACATATAAATGATCCAGATCCAGTATACGACACAATAACAGTGTGTCAAATGGCTTTACCTCACGGGCCACAACCATCAGGTCGTATACCGGATAGTTTACCACCAACTCAACACCATGCCGATCACGTATCACACCACGCGCGGGTATTTCAATCTCCTCCCTGATGGATATCACCATCGAAGAACGCTTGTACTGGTCGTTTAAAACCTGTATCGACAACAATCTCATACCCAGCGCCACCCATACTACAATGAACAGCACCAGAAAAAAATATTGCCGCCCGAAATACCTGTCTCTCTTCACGTTCAATTAATTATCGGCAAAAATACACCACTTCCTCCACGTTTTCAAGTATCCATTGGCAAAAAGCAAGATCAGGGAATCGCAATGTCAGGGGTAGTCACTACATTGCTGTTGTTAAGAGCCCTGTCGGTAATCCATGTCTTGATCATGATGGTATCCGATGGTAAAAAGGGCTTCATGATCCACATATCAAAAGTGTATTCCAGTACACCTGTGATACCACGGCTCTTCCCATTGAAATCTACAGGAGGAATCCGGCTGTGAAAGTTCATGGTTGTGTCAGGAAACTCCACAGCAACATATTGCCCGTTCTGCACCGTGTGCAAATAGATGTAGAAGTTGTAATAGTGCCCGCCTCCGTAATGGTATGGCGGTAGAGTGTCCCCCTTCCCAAGGCCGATGTCTCCATCGCCATCAGTGAACTCCAACCTGAGAATCCCTTCCCGCAAATCACCACCCTCATCATGAATAAAATCAAAACCAAGGTATCGTAAAACAGGCTCATCCGGGAAATCACTCTCAGTGCTGCAACCACTGTGCATCAACAATGGCAGCAACAACAAAACCAAAAACCCCGGCAACAGAATACCCCTTTGTCTTACGATGTGTTTCATACCCAAAAGAAACGAAAAAGCTGTATGTTTGTTTTGTATTTCAAGGGGTAAAGGTACAAAAATCTCAGGATTATTCCGTATCAATATCCCGCTTCACAACCAGTCAATACAATGGAGTTGATTGAACAGATAAAAGAACAGGTGTTTGGACCGTTTTCCGGTGATGGCTTCAACCGGCTCGCCCTGCGTATTTTCCAATATCAGTATTTCAACAATCCGTTGTACCATGAGTTTGCCCGCCTTAACCATCGTGACCCTGAACATGTAAAAAGTTTAGAACATATCCCTTTTTTGCCGGTATCCTTTTTCAGAAGTCACCGTGTGATAACAGGATCACAGGCTGATACGGGTCAAGGCGTGCAGTTTGTAAGCAGTGGCACCACAGGTTCCACCCCATCTGTGCACTATGTATTGGAGCCTGCACTCTACATTGAGAGTGTAATGCGTGGTTTTAAAAGGGTGTTTGGGTCTCCTGAAGAGTACCACATTTTTGCGCTGCTGCCATCCTATCTCGAAAGGGGCAATGCTTCACTTGTGTACATGGCAGACCAGCTCATCAAAGCCAGTGGGTCTCAAACTGGCGGGTTTTACCACACCGATTATGCTGCATTGAAAAAGGATCTGTTACGTGTTGCGGATTCAGACCGTAAGTCTATACTGATAGGGGTTACCTTTGCCTTGCTGGAATTTGCCGCAATATTGGATCATCCAATGCCTGACCTGTTGATTGTGGAGACAGGAGGGATGAAAGGAAGGGGAAGGGAGATGATCAGAGAGGAGTTGCACCAGCACCTTTCACAAGGTTATGGCGTAGAACAGGTATGCTCAGAGTACGGGATGACAGAGCTGTGTTCACAGGCCTGGTCACTGGGCGAAGGGCGGTACCACCCACCTCCATGGATGCGTGTAATGATTCGTGACATCAATGACCCTTACAGAATCGTTGGCCCGGAAGAGAGGGGAGCTGTTAACATCATTGATCTGGCCAACCTTCACAGTTGTGCATTTCTCGCTACCGACGATCTGGGCATCTCCTATCCGGATGGCAGCTTTGAGATCCTCGGCAGAATCGATGGCAGCCAGATCAGGGGGTGTAACCTGATGATGAGCCTGTAACAGCCACCAGCTTGTCTGCCAACCGGGATGCCCCCAATCGAAAATATCGTTCCGACATCCACTCCTGGCCAACACGGTCGGCCATGACCCGGTAATAATATGCCGCCACCGCAGGTTCGGAGATGCCTCCAGATACCTTCACGCCACACCTCAAACCGGTTCGTTCGTAATGGCAAACCACCTCATCCAACATCCATGCAAAAGATTCCGGAGTGGCACCAGGCATCACTTTGCCTGTAGAGGTCTTGATGAAGTCTGCACCCGCCTCCAGTGACAACCGTGAAGCAAGCCTTATCAACTCCTCACGTTGCAGTTCTCCACTCTCCAGTATCACCTTCAAAACCGCTTTCCCTGAACAGAGCCCGGCAAAGAGGCCAACCTCCTCTGTAAGAAACCCCACATCACCCTCAAGAAAACGACCCCGGCTGATCACCATGTCAATCTCTTCCGCCCCCTCCTCTATCGCAATTCTGCACTCCTCAGCACGTAACCTCAACAACATCTGCGCCGACGGGAAGCCCCCGGCAACCACAGCTGTACGAATCCCACTCCCCTCAAGCATCCTGCGAACCGCTGAAGCAAATACAGGATATACGCATACCGCAGCCACCGAACGCTCCACTCCATCAACAGATGGACGAATAGCCAACGCCTTGCGACAGAAAGCCTCAACCGACTCCACATGGTCTGTCGCCTCCAAAGTGGTTAGATCTGTCAACGCCAATAACCGCCCGGCCATAGCAGCCGATACCTCATGATCCCCTCCCAATAACTCGCCTGATACCATAGTATGTCACTGTTTATGTGCAGGCAAACATAACAATAATTGAGGTGCACACATTATCTTTAACCCAATCGAATGTGCCAACACCCTATATCCTGGGAAAAAGTATCTTTGCACGTAATTTTTAACCACTGACATCAAGTCCTGTTTCATTGATACGCTTCTTCAGATGATTCAAATCAAAAGGCACGACAGCATATTCACTGACTTCAATGACTTCATCCGTCGGAGTCGGAGGCGGTTTCTGGTGAAGCAGAATCCCAGGGCCATTTGGTTAACCGGATTGTCGGGGGCAGGGAAAACCACACTCAGT
>SKPS01000132.1 GCA_007119395.1 Lentimicrobiaceae bacterium | reverse complement strand
AGGAGCCAATCGAAAAACAGTGCTGACACCATCCGGAAGATCGCTGAGATGACAGTTGAACATCAAAAAACATTCAACAACATCTATAAAGAGATTCTGAAGGAGCTGGAATCACAACATATTCACCTGCTGAATGAAGAGAAGCTGACCGAAACACAGCAAACCTACGTCAGGGAGTATTTCCGTGAGAACATCCGGCCGTTGATATTCCCCATTATGCTCAGGCGCATGAATGAACGCACCATTCTGCGCGATCACTCCATTTATCTGGCCATCAGCATGGTCGACTCATCAGGGAAGATCAAGCCGGAACAAGCCCTCATCAAGATACCCGGCACCATCAGTCGGTTTATCACCCTTCCGGGGGAGGAGAGCCACCACTATATCCTTTTGATTGATGATGCCGTAAGACTCTGTTTACATGAAATCTTCTCGTTCCTGGGTTATGATACTTTCAAAGCTTACACGATCAAGTTTACCCGCGATGCTGAGCTGGACATCGACAATGATGTCTCCAAAAGCTTTCTGGAGCTGGTGGAAGAGAGCCTGAAACAACGAAAAAAAGGCTCAACGTTGAGGTTGGTGTACGACAAAGCGATTCCTGATGAGCTGCTGAGCACCGTGATGCGCAAAATGCACATCACCAAAACAGATGTTGTGATCGGGGGCGAACGGTACCACAACTTCAAAGACTTTATGAACTTCCCTGACCCCGGTGAGCCAGAGTTGTCATACCCACCTATGCCACCTGTCAGACACCCTGCACTCTGCTATGGCACCAGTGTATTGCAAGCCGTTGCCAAACAGGATATGCTCATCCATTTCCCGTATCAGTCGTTCCTGCATATCCTTGACCTCCTGCGGGAAGCATCCATTGACCCCACCGTACGGTCTGTTAAGATGACCATCTACCGTGCTGCGCCCAACTCGAAGGTGATCAATGCCCTTATCAATGCTGCACGGAATGGCAAAGCGGTTACCGTATACATGGAACTCCAGGCCCGGTTCGACGAAAAAGCCAACATCTATTGGGCAGAGAGATTGCAGGAAGAGGGTGTGAAGATCATCAGGGCAATCCCCGGCTTTAAAGTGCACGCCAAACTCATCCTTATTAAGAGACAGGTGGGAAGAAAAGAGACATACTACTCCAATATTGCCACAGGTAATTTCAATGAGCTCACCTCCAGAATTTACAGCGATACCAGCCTGCTAACAACCAACCCTCAGATTGGCAAAGAGGTAAACCAGGTCTTCAGCCTGTTCGAAGCCAACTACCAGCGCTACCGCTTCTCGAAATTATGGGTTTCACCTTTCAATACCCGCACCTCCCTGATCCGCCTGCTTAACCAGGAGATCAGAAACGTGAAAGCGGGCAAAGAGGCTTGGGTGATCCTGAAACTCAACAGCCTGGTGGATGAAAAAGTGGCGATGAAGATCTATGAGGCTGCCAATGCCGGAGTATCCATGAAACTCATCATCCGTGGAATCTGTGTGCTGCGACCCACAACTCCCGAAGAGAAACAGAACATCGAAATGATCTCCATTTTGGACAGGTTCCTCGAACACACACGGATTTTCGTGTTTTGCAATGGAGGGAATCCTCTCTATTACCTCTCTTCAGCCGACCTGATGACACGTAATCTGGACCATCGAATCGAAGTGTCTGTGCCGGTGACTCATCCCGACTTACAAAAAGAGCTGCACGACTTTCTGCACATACAACTAAACGACAACGTAAAGGCTCGTCATACCGACCCCGAAAGGCTCAACACCTACAAGGTGAACGATCAGCCTCCTGTTAGATCACAGACCGCTCATTACGAATACTTTAAAAAACTTCTCGACAACAATGCCTGACCATTATGCTGCCATCGACATTGGCTCAAATGCTGTAAGATTATTGTTTACAAGTGTATTCAGAAACCAGAATGGCACCATCGTTTCAGAGAAGGCAACCCTGGTGCGTATACCTGTCCGTTTGGGGTTGGATGTGTTTGGCGAAGGGTCTGTTTCTCCACTGCGGAAGCAGATGCTGTTAAAGACCATGGAGGCTTTCAAGCTGCTGATAGAGGTTTACAGTCCGTTGGGTTACCGTGCCTGTGCTACTGCGGCGATGCGGGAAGCCAGCAACAGCAGCGAGGTGATTGATGCCATTAGAGAGCAGACAGGCCTTGTGGTGGAGGTTATCACCGGGCAACAGGAAGCAGAGCTGATCAGTTCGTGTAATGGCTTCCTGCAAGAGAACGGTTTTGACTGGCATCTATATATTGATGTTGGTGGAGGAAGCACCGAGTTATCTTTGTACAAGCACCGTGAGTTTGTTGATTCCGCCTCTTTCAATATTGGCACCATCAGGTTGTTACAAGAGGGTGTTGACGAGGGGATGTGGATAGAGATGAAGAGATGGATCAAAGATGTGCTACCTCTGAAGGAGAAGATGTTTTGTGTGGGGTCGGGGGGGAATATCAACAAATTGGTAAAGCTGTTTGGCAACACATCCAGACGGACGATCACCCGCAAAGCGCTTAAAGGGGCACACACAAAGCTTTCGGAGATGACGCTTGCAGACCGGGTTCAATATTATGGTATGCGTTATGACCGTGCCGATGTGATTGTTCCGGCGGCGGAGATTTTCTTACGTACGATGAAATGGGGGCGGATCACAGAGGTTCACGCACCCCGTTTCGGCCTGGCCGACGGGCTTGCCATCTCACAATATCTCAGAGACAGAGGGGAGATGCTATCTGGCCACCACAACACGGGCTGCTGAGCTACCCTTCTCTGAGATCACATTCAGGACATATACACCCTGTTTCAGGGTCCCAAGAGACAGTTCGACCACAACACCAGCCTCGGGCACATGCTCCTGCCTCTCCTTCACCACCCGCCCTGTCATATCGGTCAGAACAAACTGAACCACCCCGGATGACTCTCGTGCCGACAGTGTGACAGATAACAGATCGCTTGCCGGATTGGGAGCAATGGAAAAAGCGGGACCGGCGGGCAGATCCTGTGTGCCAATATGCCCCACCTGACGGTACGCAGTGTCATTAAAGTGGTAAGGATCACCCGGTAGCTTGGTATATGCTTTCAACTCCATGTAACCCGGTGAGATGATGTTGGGTGCCATCAGATAACTCACCGCAGCACCGGGTTGAAGCAGACCAGTCCAGGTGTCCTGAATCTCAATCCCCTCATTCACCTGAACAGCCAAAGGAATCGATGTTAATGGTTCACTTCCGAAATTTTTGATTCGTACCAACACCTGGAAGGAATTCCCCTCCGGGACAGTGAGCACAGGAAGGTAAATATTGGTT
>SKPS01000159.1 GCA_007119395.1 Lentimicrobiaceae bacterium | reverse complement strand
TGTCGGTGACCTGTACCCATACCGTTTTCACGCCGATGCCGGTGCCTGTTGAATCCACGTTGATGGTTTGAGAGGTCTCACCGGTGCTCCAGAGGTAGCTGTTGAAGCCGGCTCCGGCGTTGAGGGTGATGTGTTGGTTGGCATACAACAGGGTGTCACCTCCCAGGTCAACTTGTGGCAGCGGATGGATGGTGATCGGCAAAGGGTCAGACATACCGGTACAACCTGCCGGAGTGATGACCTCAACGGTATAGACGCCACCACTCTTTGCTGCCATCGTATGTCCTGTAACTCCGGAAAGGTTTTGGCCGTCGAGATACCACTGATAGTTGAAGTTGAGCCCTACTGAGGCCATCAGTATCACTGAATCTCCATCGCACACCGATGTTGCCCCCACTGCCTGCAGGGTGACATTGGGGGATTGCTGCACCGAAACCGACAATGAAGGCCCTGAGGTAGTGATACATCCAGAGGCATCCGACAAGGAGACCAGGCTATAGGTCTTGCCGGTAGTTGGTGCCAAGGGTATCGTGAGCGATGAATTGGTAATCTGGGTCATCGACAACGGGGTTGCACCATCGGTGATCACCAGATCCCACGGAGGGGACCCCTGAAGTGCAAGTTGCATCAAGGCAGTATCACCCTGGCACATCACAATCAAGGTGTCATAGAGTTGGTAACTGGGCGATTGCTTGAAGAAAACCTCCGCCTTAAAGGCTGTGTCGTTGTGGTTGATCGTATCGGTTTGTTGGTTTGGATTGCTCGTCCACGCTTTTAGCTGGTATGTATTGGCGTGATGAAACAGATAGGAGCCCAGACTTACCACAGTGGTATCGCCCGGTGATAAACTCCCCGACCATGAAAGGGGTGCCTGTGCCACCTGGTTCACCTCCCAATCTAACTGAACAGTGTTGATGACACTCTGTCCGTGATTCTTCAACACCACATCCACCGGCATCAAACCATCACACAGTGTGTCATCCAGACCAACAAAACCTGACACCCCTGCATCCGTAATACCGGGACTCATGTCAAAGCCAAAGTCGATCACTGCCGCCGCCGTAGTACCGGTCTGAGAGGAATGGTTGCCGTAACGGTGAACATGCATGCCTAATGAGATCATTGGCATAAGCACCGTGTTGCCGGTGCCACTGCTAACACAAATCTCAACAACAAGCGACAAAGAAGGGTCGTAAAAGAAACCATTCTGCAGGGTGATCTTGTGCCACTGCCCTCCCACAGGGTTTACCAAAGAGTAGGTCTCTTCATAAAATACCGTGTCCATTCCCGTTACAAACAGTGGGTCACTCCACGAACTGATGGTTCCCACATTCTGTGCAAGCTTAATGGTGAAATCCTGATAAACAGCACTCCCCGAAGGGTTGGGGCCCAGCCTGAAGGCAATGGCATCAATCACCCCCATGGGGGCCGGATTGCCACTCATCCCACCCAGATTGAACGCCCCGGGTGAATATAGCCATTGAACCCTGTTGTCAACAGGAGAATTCAACGGATTTGAAGAGGCCAATGACGCCAAACTCGCATTGAAATACTGCGGTGCCGTCTGACCGTGCGCCTGTCCCATGGTGATCATCAAACTCAGCAACATCGTGTGCATGACTGCTCGTTTCCCAATTGCTTCGAAAATGGTGTCTATTATTCTCATAGTCATATTGTTATCTTGAAAAATAGGTTTCTGTTCTTTAGCTGTTCTTTACAGTGATGCTTATTATTGATTTGGTCTTTAAAAAAATCCTCAGGTTACAATACCGGTTTGTTTTGTGCTTGGATGTGTTTTTACTTTCTGATCACCATTTTTTTTACGGTTGAAAACTGTTCTCCCCGAAGTCTGATCAGGTATAGCCCGTCGGGGAGGTGATGCAGGTCGAGCTGAATTGTCTGTTCTCCGGCCAATATTTCAGCCAACTGATTGTGCCTCACCTTCCCTTCTAAACTCAGCACCTCAATGTGCACCATTTCTGACCTGGTGCCTTGGATGTGCAGGGTCACTTCTCCCACCGATGGGTTAGGGCTGGCTGAGAACTGCAGGAGATTTTCCCGTGCCTCGACCCCTGTGTCATCAACAATGGTGACCGACACACTGTCGCTCCCGGTACACTGGTGGTTGTCTGTTACCGTAACGGAGAAGGTGTGTGTGCCGGCACTGAAGTCACTCCCTTTTACCCATATGGAAGGGGTGGTGGCTCCGGTGCTCCACAGGTAGGTGACACCAGTGGAAGCAGCGACGAGCTCAACCGAGTCGGTCATCCGGATGGTTTGATCAGCTCCGGCATCCACTGTGGGGTTGGGCCGTACTACGACTTGTATGGATGATGGGAGGGTGCCCTGGCAACCTGACCCATCGGTAAGGGCCTGAAAGGTGTAGGTGGTGGTTGAAGTGGGTGCAACCCACAAAGCATACGATGGACTCAGCAGGTTTTGCAGATTGTACACGGTGGTGCCATCGCTCACCGAAAAGCTCCAGGGTGGTATGCCCGACAGCGAACCGGTAAGCTCTGCACTGTCGCCATGACATATCCCAAGCTGGTGACTTGCCGGTGTGGCTGTAGGTTGCTGATACACCTGAGATACATATACCGTGGCGGTGTCGTTGCTGGGGTCTGGATCGGCCTGGTTGTTTGGGTTGTATGTCCAGGCGATCACAGAATAGGGATTTCCTGCAACAAAGGTGTAGCTTCCCAGTGAAACAGATACAGTGTTATTGGCCGGCAGCGTGCCGTTCCAATTCACCGGCGATTGTACCACTCCGTTCACCTTCCATTGAATGGTCACGTTCTGCAGTGTAGCCGGGCCATTGTTCAGCAGTGTCGCCGACAGCGAATGGCTCCCTTCGCACAGCGTGTCGGCCACGCCCGTTAACCCCTCCAACCCGGCATCGGTACCACCGGCACCCATATCAAAACCAAAGTCAACCAATACATTCTGAGGGTTTGACATGGGTGAAGTGGTGCTGCCATAAACACTCCTCCCGGTCAGAGGTGCCTGCATCACATCGAAACCCACTCCAAAACCACCATGGCTCACCTCTACAATGAAATTCGACGAGCCGGTATAGTTGAAAGGCGTTTGCAATGTCACCGGCATCCAGTTGCCCGGTGTAGGGATGAAGTCAAAGGTGCTCGCCTGGAAAACAGTCGACATACCACCCGTTACCCAGGGCCCCGGCGGCAAAGAACCCAAAGAGGTCTCACCCATCTTGATCGTAAGGTTTGTGTAGGTGTTAATCACCGGTAACATCGATGGTTGACGCCTGAAATAGATCCGGGTAATGTTCCCCGACGGAGCAGACGAGAAGTCTGATGGGTGAAACACCCATTGCACCTTGTTGTTCGTGGTGGAATTGAACGGAATCGACGACGGCGATACCGTCGTTAGAAAACTGGTGGAGTACTGAGGCTGTGCCCTTACCGCTCCGGTCATGCCCACTGCAAAAGCCATCAACACTACAACCGTTAACATGCTCCATCTTAACTGCTTCATGCTGTCAGGGTTTGTTTTGTGTTATGTTATGTCTGTCACCCCTTCCGTGCTGTCCCTATGTTATCTTGTCTCTCTGTTTATTGTGTTTGATGTGGTTTGTTTTCTGTTTTAATCGTTTGATGAGTTGTTTTGATTGATGTTCTTGAACAAAAAGGACTTAACTCCGTTTTGGCGAATTTATCTGTTGATGAGTAACTGATGACTTGCTGTTCCGGCAGCTCCCTGAACCTGCAGGAAGTAGATGCCGTTGGCAAGATGCGACAGGTCAAAGTGGTGAGGCTCTTGTGATAACCCAATGGCTATCTCCCTCTGATACACTTGCTGTCCATGTTGGGTTGTGACCTTAAGCAGATATTTGCCGGGTGGCAGTCCAATGCTCTCCATTGAGATAAACCCATCTGAGGGATTGGGATAGAGTTTAAGGCTGCTTTGTTGTTCCACACCCCCGATACCCGGGTGGGGGGTGAAGTTGATGGTCATCTCATCCTGACCAACACAACTGAAGTTGTCGGTAACTTCTACCCAGACTGTGAGCAATCCAATCCCAACACCAGATGAGTCGACGGTAATGGATCGCGTTGTTTCTCCGGTACTCCAGAGGTAGGTGTTGAAGCCGGCACCGGCATCAAGCAACAGGCTCACATCAGGGAGTACAGCTGTATCGTTGCCGATAAAGACATCGGGTATAGGGTGAACGTTTAGTTGGTGAGGATCAGACAATCTTGAGCATCCGTTGGGGCTGATAACATTTACAGTATAATCGCCTTGCTCTTTGGCTATCAGGGTAAAACCTGTGACATCCGGAATGAGCACACCGTCAAGAAACCATTCGTAGGTGAAGCCGCTGCCTACACTGGCCATCAATACAATCGAGTCCCCTTCGCACAATGCTGTGGGTGAAGCTGGTGTAATGGCGGCCGGAGGCTGTGGCGTTACCAACACTTCCACCGTGTCGTTGACTACTGAATGGCATCCCGTGGCATCCGTTACGGTGGTAATGATATAGTTGGTTGAGCTGCTTGGGTGGAAGTTGAGGCTGAACGGTGATGTCTGGATACCGGGGTATTGGTGTGTTGTGGATCCTGCAATCAACTCAAAATCCCATGGGGGTGAGCCCGTTAGTGTTCCGGTCAGCTCGATGCTGTCACCCTGACAAATCGCGACACTTCCTGCTGAGGTGAAAGCAGCCTCCGGTGATGGCTGCACAAATTCAATAAATCCGTATGCCGTGTCATTGTGTGTGATGGTGTCATGGAATCCATTCGGTTCAAATACATTGGCAACAATGGAATAGGTGGTGCCGGTTTGAAAGTTGAAATAACCCAAATCCACGGTGGCGGAGTCCCCATCACTGATTGAACCCGTCCAGTTCACCACCGGTTGAGCTACACCGTTGATACTCCAGTGTAATTCACAGGAGTTTAGATCTGCCGGACCATTGTTCTTCATCATAACCGAAACCGCCTGCATGCCACTGCAGGTGGTGTCACCGGGTGATGTGATCCTGGAAAGCTCAGCATCCGTTTCGTAAAGGGGAAGCCGTACTCTGATGTTGTAGAAAAAATACCAGTATGTGGTTGAGAATGTAGCACCTGTAAAACTGATCACCCCCGGAACGGTGTAAGGGAATACAATACCACTGGCATTTCTCAGCATACCGACAGAACCGGGGGTTAATCCCAAACGGTAACCTGTTCCTGGTGGCACAAGTATATCAGCATGAATCCTCTCGGGCAAATTGCTCCCCACGGTGCTGACTCCCGAAAAACTTGCAACTTGCTGCTGAGATGCATCCTGAACAACAATGGTAAATGGTGTTCCTGCAGCTGAAGGGTAGATGGTGATGCTGTCGAGAATTACCCCGTCAGGGTTCATCACGTCAAACAGATTGTAGTGGTTATGCGATGTATAATTCGCATGCGTCCCAACGTATGGGTCAACCGGGCCCACAAGGAAACTTTGGCCATTGGCTTGAAATAAAAACGAAGTGAGTGCCAAAACCAGAAAATTCAGTTTTAATGTAAACAATCTCTTCATAACGATAATCTTTTTTGAGACTCACAATTCGGGTTCTCATGCGGCCCTCACGGTTTTTGACGCGAGCCTCATACGTCAAAAACGGAGGTGAAAAGCAAAGATATAAATAAAATACTATAGAAATCAATATATAAAACCATTTTCTTTTCACCTTTCAGTTAACAAAAATTAAAGGAGTAACCGCTTGGTGGGAAATGCCTGTAGTGATGATACACTACCGACGTAATGGATTGGCTTTTTTCGTAGGTTTGCAGCATCAAGAAATTCGTGATGCGCATTCCGGGTATTCGCTCTGCTTTTGTGAAAAACTTCTCTGTACTGGTCACCGGCACCGCAGTGGCTCAGGCCATACCTGTGCTGTTACAACCCTTGCTGCGTAGGGTGTTTGATGCCGACCTGTTTGCTCTTTTTGCCGTCTACAACAGTGTGTCGTCGATACTTATTGTGATGACTACGCTACGCTACGAGATGGCTGTTGTGCTTCCTGCTCGCGATCGTGACGCCATCCATGTTACCTGGCTTGCACTGGCCATAAACCTTTGCATGGCACTGCTTTTCTTTCTCCTGGTGGCTTTCCTCCCTCACTCACTGAGCCGTTGGCTTGCCTGGCCCG
The DNA here is from genome assembly GCA_007119395.1 of Lentimicrobiaceae bacterium. Classification (GTDB taxonomy): domain Bacteria; phylum Bacteroidota; class Bacteroidia; order Bacteroidales; family SKPS01; genus SKPS01. Next base: position 5,985 of record SKPS01000159.1, on the reverse strand, counting down.
AACAGGGGCGCCTGTGGCTCTACCTACTCCCGCTGGCAGTGATGCTGTTCAGTGCAGCACACACACTGAACTACTGGCTGATCAGAAAGAAAGCCTTCAGGGCTTCGGCCATGAACAGAGTCGCCAGAAGGGTCAGCGAAGGGGCGGTGCAATCGGGAGGGGGATTGGCGGGATGGCAAGGTGGACTCCTCTGGGGCGAGCTGATCGGAAGAGGCGCATACCTGATGATGGCGTTCGGCCAGGCACTCCGCACAGGATTCAGTATCCGACATGTTCATCCGGCCAAACTCAAAGAGGTAGCCGTCAGGTACAAAGAGTTTCCCATTTATCAAACCATTCCGGCATTGCTCAACACCCTGAGCCTCATGGTACCGGTGCTGCTCATCAACAGCTATTACTCTGCTAAAACCACCGCCGAATTTGATCTTTGCCGACAGGTGTTGCTCCTCCCCCTGGCACTCATCACAACCGCTATGTCGCAACTGCTGCTTCAGAAATATGCCGAACAAAGAAACCGCCAACAATCTATCATGCCTGGTTTCCTGAAGCTTACACTCGTGAACACCCTCTTCGCAACGGCCGTTGTGATCTTCTTCCGCCTGACCGGTGAGCCGCTGTTCGTGCTCCTGTTCGGAGAACAATGGGCCAACGCCGGCACATACGCTGCATTGCTCGCACCCGCATTTATGATCCAGTTTGTGGTGTCACCGCTCAGCACCCTCATCATCGCACTGGAAAAAATCAAACTGGGAGCACTGTGGCAGGTGCTAATGTTTGCCGCCATCCTCTCGTTACATTGGTTCCGCCATCTCGATGAAAAAGACTTTCTCCTCACCTTCTCCTTTATAATTATAGGTATGTATCTGATATACTGGTTTTTGTTGTTTGTTATTGTTGTCAGGTATGAGAAGTCGAGACAGCAATCCCAAAAAAAGGTGTAGGTTTGCAACGAATTGAACGGTTCTCCACCATGAAGATCGCCCATGTCACCACAGTGCATCCCGCACAGGACATCAGAATATTCCACAAAGAGTGTGTGTCATTGGCTGCTGCCGGTCATCAGGTGATGTTGCTGGTGGCAGGAAGCGAGCATTCTGTGACTTCCGTCAAAGGTGTGGAGATACGAACGGTGGCGGTGCCCCACTCCTCCCGATCGGGCCGGATCCTGAAGGCACCCCGTGCTTTGGCCAAAGAGGTGATCGCTTGGCAACCCGGTGTAGTCCATTTTCATGATCCCGAATTCCTGCTGATGGTGAACCGGTTAAAGCGCCTGGGGTTCCGGCTAGTGTACGACGTTCATGAAGACCTTCCGCGACAACTGATGTCGAAAGGGTGGATCCCTTCACCGTTCAGAAAAGGGTTGTCGCGACTGGTTGAATGGTATGAGAACAGGCAGGCAGGAAAAGTGGATCATGTGATCACTGCCACACCACACATCGCTTCGCGTTTTATGCGCGTAAACCCACGCACCACCGATGTGCGGAATTACCCCATGCCCGAAGAGTTTACACACTTAAAACCAGTTGCTTCTACATCCCCCGGGTTTTGCTATGTAGGTGGGATCTCACGCATCAGAGGTGTTTTCGAAATGATGCAGGCGGCAGCGAACTGCAAGGTAGAACTGGTCTTGGCCGGCCCGTTGGACCAGGACATCACTACGGAACAACTGCAACAAACACCCGGGTACTCAAATACAGTGTTCAAAGGGGTGGTGGGAAGAGATGAGGTGGCCAAGGTGTTGGAGCAATCGTTGGCCGGCCTGGCACTGCTGCACCCCACACCAAACTACATGGAAGCACTTCCCACGAAAATATTTGAATACATGCTGGCAGGCATTCCCGTTATCGCTTCCGATTTCCCTGTTATTCGTAATATTGTCGAAAAACATGCATGTGGATTGTGTGTTGATCCGCTTCAGGTGGAGGAGATTTCCCATGCCATCAATCGCTTAACAGAGGATCCGGAGATGGCAAGGTCTATGGGTGAAAAGGGAAGAGAGGCCGCCATAAAGCACTACAACTGGAACATCGAAAAACAAAAACTCATCAACATATACCGAAACTTATAAACGCATGAGCAAAGTTCTGAAAATATTTACAGTAACCGGAGCCCGTCCGCAGTTTATCAAAGCTGCTGCTGTGAGTGCAGCTGTTGCCCGGCATGGCGATGGTGTCAAAGAGTTGTTGGTACATACCGGACAGCATTTCGACTTTAACATGAGCCAGGTCTTTTTTCAGCAAATGGGGATACCGGAGCCTGCCTTTTGGCTTGATATTCATAGCCAGCCACACGGAGCCATGACCGGCAGGATGCTGGAGGGTTTGGAAAAACTCATGGTACAGCAAGCACCAGATGTGGTGTTGGTGTATGGTGATACCAACTCTACCCTGGCCGGAGCGTTGGCTGCCCGCAAACTCAACATACCTGTTGCCCACGTGGAAGCAGGATTGCGCTCTTTTGATCTAAGCATGCCGGAAGAGGTAAACAGAATCGTTACCGACAGAATCAGCACCCTTCTCTTTTGTCCAACACAACAGGCTGCACAAAATCTCCTTGCCGAAGGGTTCAGACACTACCCCTGTTCCATCACCATCACCGGCGATGTGATGCTCGATGCCCTGCTCCGTTTCACACCTAAAGCCAGAAAACCCCAAAGTGATATCCCTGAAAAATTTGTACTGGCAACCCTTCACAGACAATCAAACACTGATCTGCCCGATAACCTGATAAGCATTATGGAGGCAATCAGCGAGATTGCCAATGAGGTTCCCGTGTTGATGCCGTTGCACCCCCGTACCCAGCATGCATTGAAAAGAAATGGCATCGCAACAGAGAACCGGAACTTCGTCATTACTGAACCCGTTGGATACCTTGAGTCGTTGTGGCTGTTGCAACATGCTGCAACCGTATTAACCGACAGCGGCGGACTGCAAAAGGAGGCGTATTTCCTTGGAAAAACGTGCGTTACTTTGAGAAACGAAACCGAATGGCAAGAGCTGGTGCAAACCGGATACAACATCCCTTCAGGTGCCGTCAAAAACAACATCCTTACAGCGTTTGATACCCTTTATGACAAAACCTTCGAGCCCGATTTGTCAATGTATGGAAATGGAAAAGCCTCGGAAACCATTGTGAACCAATTGATGAGTATGTCAGAGTAGTTGAAGTGAACAGAGTAAAAACATATCTGCAGCAAGAACTGAACAGGGAGCGTTTGATCTCTCTGGTGTCACTCATTATGGCGCTTTTTGTGGCAGGTGAATCCTTTTTCCCGTTCAGACAGCTTCTTTTTCCGCTGTTGATACCCACCATTCTGATCACCATCCTTTTTTTCGCCTTTTCACTGAAAAGGGTTAGGGCGAAGCTGAGAGGCACGCTGGGGATATACCTCCCGTTCACCCTGGCCATGCTCCTTTTTCTGATTGCACTGCAAAAATCCAACCTCGCCATCGAATTGTTCTACTATGAGCTGTTTAACATGGGAGTCATCCTGTTGATTGTTCTCTTGCAAATCCTGCTTATCAGCACCAAGGAGCAGTTGTTAAGACACCGAAACCAGTTTTTCAGAACCCTGTTTTATCTTATGACGGCTGTAGCCATCCTGGCTCTTGCGCGATTTGGTCTGTTCCTCTGGGGTATAGAGCTGCCCGAAATATTGATGCCTGACAGGCTCTTGCATGGAACTGCATTGACGCACAACCCCGATATATTTATTCTGGCACCCATTGCCACTATGATTGGACTTATTCTATTCAAGTTCAGACAAAAGGCCCATATAGTCCTGTCAATACTCTATCATTTTTCATTCCTGCTGATGTTTTACACCATCATCTGGAGCGGTTCATCCAAGGGGTTTCTTTTGATGATTATTCTGGTGTTTGTACTGATTTTTCTCAGAATTTTCTTTCTATTTCATTCAAGTCGGGTGAGAAACTTCAACCTGATCAAAAACCTCAATGTGATGATTTTGGTGATCGGGTTCTCTGCCATCATGGGTCATTATCTCCTGAACGTGGTGTCTGGTGAGACCAAAGAGCGTTGGATTGCCGGACTGCGTTTAGACAGCTACCATTTCAAGTCAGAGGTCACCCTCATCACTTTCGCGCACATCAGATTGTTTGATCACCGTGCTGATCTGCAGGGGTGGTATGACAGGCTCTGGGGGAAGGAGCCTGCTGATGAAGAGGCAGTGCGCCACCGCATCGCTTTTGCACTGACAGAAAAGGAGAACGTTCTGCTGGCGCCGGAGCCCATCTCGTTTCATGATCAGACCGTCACCTACCGGATTGAACAGATTAGTAGAATCATGGATCAGTTCAGAGGCTACTCAACCCACGAAAAAATCTTCGGGAAGGGGTTGGGGTATCTTGGTCAACCAGGGGTGTTTGTCCTGGGGAGGCAAGGGGAGATGCCTGTAAACATCAACAACAACTACATGGCGAACGCTTTGCTCGCCTCCGGGTTGCTTGGACTGGGCGTGTTGGTCTGGCTGCACCTGCAGGTGCTGGTTCTTTTTTGGAAAAACCGAAAACGGCTCCTTGCCCTCTTCTCTCTCTTTCTGACAACCGCAGTGTTGTATCTTTTGATCCCCAACACCCTCTTTGCATGCCCACTCCTGCTCGTGGCCATCGCCATTCCCTTCAGGTACCGCACCGCCAAAGAGTAGCGAGCTTTTTTTCCGGTAAGTGACAATATTTCGTGGAGCCCCGCCGTTAATGGTGTGCAAAAGCAATTGTTTACCCATTCATCCGATATGACAAAAAACGTTACTCTCTCTGAGCTGATGGCTGTTTCCGATCAAATGCTTGAAAAGCTGGTCAATGACCCGGAGTTTATAGCCATGACCGAGCACTGCAAAAGCGGCCCCTCGAGTCAAACCATACAGTACCTTGCACAATATGCCGCCTCTTTTAGCATCACCAAAACCCACAGTGTAGGGGTAGTGCAACTCCATACCAATTGATGTTGCCGAAAGGTGAAAAGAGCCGAATTGTACCAAAAGGTGCTAGACCTCTTCAGGGAGAACAACCCTGAAGCCGATACCGAATTGCATTACAGCAACCCCTTTCAACTGCTGGTGGCTGTAATCCTTTCAGCACAGTGCACTGATGTGCGCGTTAACAAAATCACCCCTGATCTGTTCAAAGCGTTTCCTGATCCCGGCTCGCTTGCAATGGCCACCGAAGAGGAGGTGTTCAGCAGAATCAAAAGCTGTTCTTACCCCAATAGCAAAACACGGCACCTCATCGGTATGGCAAGGATGCTGACTGAGCGCTTCAACGGAACGGTACCCGATGACATAGCACAACTGCAACAACTACCGGGTGTAGGACGAAAAACAGCCAATGTGATTGCCTCTGTTGTGTATAAAAAACCGGCAATGGCTGTAGATACACACGTGTTCAGAGTGGCCGGAAGAATCGGGCTCACTCGCAATGCAACCAACCCGCTGCAGGCTGAACAGCAACTGATCAGGTACATCCCCGAAAAAGACATACCAAGAGCCCACCATTGGCTCATTCTTCATGGCAGGTATGTGTGCAAAGCCAGAAAACCCGACTGTGAAAACTGTTTCCTGAAGTCGCTCTGCAAGCACTACCAACAGCTCGAAAACAAAGAGATATAACAACTTGTTGATAAAATGAAGTGCACAACACATCACAAAGTGCACATTTTTTTTACTTTTACTATCCGATTTTGCACCTTGCGGCAAATGTAGGAATGTGAGGTAGCTTGTATGATCAAATCACTGACAAACAAACTAATTAAAAAAGCGTATGAAAACACTCAAGCCTGGCGACAAGGCCCCGGAGCTGGAAGGGACAGACCAAAACGGAAAAACTGTCAGAATAACCGACTATCTCGGAAAGAAACTGATCGTTTATTTTTACCCCAAAGACAATACGCCCGGATGTACGGCGGAAGCGTGCAATCTTCGTGACAATTACGATCTGTTGTTGAAAAAGGGGTTCAGCATCTTGGGTA
>SKPS01000372.1 GCA_007119395.1 Lentimicrobiaceae bacterium | reverse complement strand
GCAACTCCCCACGGTTGAGCAAACCGTTCACGATCTCCGTATTGCGATGGCTCATGGTTGACTTTCTGACACCGTTGGGAAAGATCAGCGCATTGAGCCTCCCCGCCCACAACGCCTCATCTGATCCCCCATCCGAAAGATGTCCTGCGAACAAGGATGTGTTACGGTTGTACCCACCACAGTTCCGGCGGATAACCCTTAACCAGGGTGGAAGTATGTTTCTGAGTCGCTTTTTGATCATTTGTCCATTACATCTTTGTTCGTTCCCTTTGTGCCGCCTCACCGGCTCAACACGCTGTGCCCATCTGATGACATAACGTGGGCTGCCTGCTTACTCCTGCAGCTCCATCAACAGCACATTGCTCCCCGGTAGTTTGTATTCTATTGTTATGCCATCAGGTATCTGACCTGTCTTGGCAAGTTTCTGTTTTACTTCCTCTTTGTCGATCCACAGGAATCGATGCCTTGACCCTGGTGATTGTCTGTTTCGGTAACGTTTGATGCTGAGGGAGCTTCTGGTGCGTTGCCATAGCAGTTGAAGTGATGCCGGGGTTGTTGTGTTGAGGTGGCCATATGCTTTGAGCAGTGCATCGGCCAGTAGCTCCCCGGCCGGTTGGTGATAGTTGTTGAAGTATCCGCTGAACACCTTTTGCTTCTCTTTATCAGGGCACCACCTGCTTTCGTCTTCGTTGTGGACGAACGGGGCAACAGCATCTATCACTTCCCGGGTCTCCCGGCAGGCCATGCTCATGTAAACAGGCAGCCAGGCCGTGATTGACTCTTCCATGCGTGGAATATATGAGACCACGGGCTTTCCTGCCATCACCGCTTCTAATCCGGTGGTGCAATCGTGGTGAACCACGGCCCGGGCAGCCATCAGCCACGGGTGTACACTCCAGTTTCCGTCAACGAACAGGTTCGGGTGACCGCTAACCGCATCATGGTAAACGGCCGGGTCCTCATCAGGATGTGGCCTCAGCACCACGTTGACATCGGGATAGCGGACTGCCAGTTCTTGCGCCATCGCAACAAAAGCCTTGAGCAAATACTTCCCCTCTTCATGCTTCAGAAGGTACAAGCCCCGCTGCTCGTCGGGGATGTCAACGGTGGTCTCCAGAAACCGACGGATCCCCTCTTCCCCCAGCAGAGAGTTCGCCAACCCAAAGCTGGTGTTGATCAACAGAAAACGACCATAGCGCTGCCGTATCTGCTGAACCATCCCGGCATAAAACGCCTCGTAATCCGGTCGCAGGAAATCAAAACGGGGTTCACCCGTCACCACCACCTGCTTTTCTTGGATGTAGGGGAGGTGATGCACAATGGCCTCTTTGATCTTTTCCCCAAATACGTAAAAATAGTCGAAGCAGCCTGCCGATTCCGGCTGGTACGATCTGAGCAGGTCGCTTTTTATCTCTTTGGTGAGTGCACCCCCCTCCACGTCAAGCACAGCCAGCTTATGCCCTCTCTCCTGCAATTGCCGGTAGAGGGTGAGGTGTTCATTGGAAGCGCTTTTGGCAAGGTACACCCCGTCGCGTGCATACAACAGCTCACGGTGTATGCCCGACTTAGTGCCTATTGCCACACGAAAGCCCCTGGCCAACAGAGCAGCCGATAACAACACCTTTCCATCAAATTCTCGCTTCTTCGATTCAATGGGTATATAAATAACCGGTCTGCCTGTTCTCTTTTCGTTCATCTGTTGTTGTTATGCTGATGGATATACTTCGCCATCGGTGTAATGCGACAGGGTGCTTCTGTATTCCCTCCACTGCCCTATGTCGTGATAAGCTCCCGCCGGTACAGGGAATACACCCACCGGCATGCCCGATTGCTGCATCTCGCTGATCAGGTCAGTAATATGATACATTCTGCCCTCAGGTATCAAATCCAGAACGTGGCTCTCCAGGATGTATATGCCGGTGTTTACCAGCAGAGAGTACTCCGGTTTTTCGGTCAGGCTGATCAGGTTCCCCTCTTCTCCGGCCTGACACACTCCATAGGGAATCGCATGGTGATGTAATGCCGTTACCATGGTGAGACCAAAACCCCGCTCGCGGTGAAAGCGTAACATCTCGTTGCAATTGCTTCGAAGGATCACGTCACAGTTGCTCACAAAAAAGCTCCCTTTTAACTGATCTTTGATCAGAGCAAGTGAGCCGGCTGTGCCCAACGGACTCTCCTCTTCCACAAAGTGGACGTTTCCCGGAAAACCGAGGTCTTCAAAGTAGGCCTTGATAAGTCCCGCTTTGTGGTTGAGTGTGAGATAAAATTTGTTGGCACCAAACTGTGCGAAATGGTTCATGATCCGCTCAATTACAGCTTGGTTTCCTATGGGGATGAGTGGTTTTGGAAGGATACGGGTGAAGGGGTCTAACCGCTCCCCTTTGCCCCCTGCCATGATCACTACCGGGATATCGGCCAGCAACTGCTCCGATACGGTCTGTGGATCCTCCATCGCCCGGCGCAACACCACAGAAAGGATATGCCCCTGCTGATCTACCAAAGGGGCCGCCTCCAGGTGCATCTGCTTCATCCGACCCAGGGCCTGCTCACGGTCTATTGGATGGGTTAGCACAAAAGGGGAACGGTTGCACACCTCGCCGGCTGTCCCTTTGATGTCGTTCGTCTTCAATACCCAGCGGCGGATGTCTCCGTCAGTAAGACTACCCAGCAAACGTCCCGAATCCTCCGCTACAAACAAGGTCTTGGTGTAGCTGCCATCAAGGATTTCCAGCACCTTACGGATCGGTGTTTCTGGTTTGATAATCAGGTTGTCCATGGCAATGTGTATTTTTTTTGTTGGATGATGGTTTCTGCCACCAACAGATCGAACGGCTCGTCGATGTCTACCGATCGTTCACGTGGCATCAGGTAGCCCCGGCTCTTCGGAGTAAAAAAGTGGAGGTGTGACAAATAGGTTTCAGTATGGGCCATAAAGATGGCGCCATTCACTCTGTAGTGTGTGGCGAGTTGATTTGCGGGCACCCTGTGTTTGGGGTTGATAAACCCGCTCAGGTTACCGTTGCCGGGCAGGGTGTTGCTCCATTGTGGTGGGTGTTCGCAGCGAACCAGGCTCACCACGGCGTCACCCTCTGTTGTGTTCATCAGTTTTTCAGCCTCATGCAGATCTTGTACGCTGCGCAAGGGTGAGGTGGGCTGCAGCAGTGTGAAGCGGTCGTATTGTTCACCCTGTTCGGCCAACCGTTGCAGTACATCGGCCACCACGGCATGGGAGGGGGTGTCGTCGGCAGCCAGCTCCGCAGCCCGAAGCCAGGGACACTCGGCGCCATATTCGATGCCCACACGGGCATACTCTTCGTGGTCAACAGAAAGGAT
>SKPS01000047.1 GCA_007119395.1 Lentimicrobiaceae bacterium | reverse complement strand
CAGGGTTTCAGCCCGGCTGCTTAACTCAAACCGTTCTAACACCCCAAGCCCGAAATCAAACCGGCTTGCCAGGATCATCAGCGTGATGATGATTACCGTGACAATCAAACGTTTGTTGATTGTTTTTTCTGCCAACGGAAGTTTTTTCTCCATACGTACTCAACTTAAATTTGAGAATCTGTTAACGGGATCCCGTGTTTACACAAGCCATAACGGCCCTGAACGAGTGGTAGGCGGGGGTTGCAAAAATGTTATTAAATGAATCCAAGTATCTTACGCCACGATGTCAATCAGTTCAAGATCAAACAACAGGGTTTGTCCTGCCAATTCGTGATTACCATCCAGCAAAACATTTTTATCATTCACTTTCAGCACCTTAAGAAGCAGAACACCCACTTCATCGTTGGGTAATTCAATGATTTGCCCCTCTTTAACCTCAAGATTTCCGAACACTTCAGCGCGGTTCACTTCAAAAACCAGTTCATCATCATAATCGCCATATGCATCTGAAGGGTCTACAGAGATCCGTTTTCTGTCTCCCGGAGACATACCGATGATGGCGTCTTCAAGTCCCTGGATCAGCACTTCACTCCCCACTTCTAATGTAAGGGGTTCTCTGGCAGTGGTTGAATCGAATACCGTTTGGTCTTTCCGGTAGCCGGTATAGTGAATCTTCACCTGGTCGCCTTGTTTAGCTTTTGACATGTTTTAGTATGTTTTCACAGTTTGGTTGTATGTGGAAGCAAAAAGCCTCCTATCTTTGCAAATATAATATGAAAAGATGAAGGGATTTTAAAGATGGAAGAAAAAAAAACAGGAATCAATTCTAGGCTTATTCATTCAGGAGGTTTTAAAGACCCTATGGGTAGTGCGGTAACACCTATATACCAGACATCTACCTTTCGTTTCAGGGATGCGGATCACGGGGCAGCATGTTTTGCGGGTGATGATGACGGATACATCTACACGCGCATTGGCAACCCTACCATCCATGATTTAGAGTGTGCGATGGCTGATCTGGAGGGGGGCGCAGGTGCCATTTCCACTTCGTCGGGGATGGGTGCGGTGTGCACGGTGTACTCTGCTCTTTTGTCAAAAGGTGATCATATGGTAAGCCACAATGCTGTGTATGGTCCCAGCAGGGGCGTGATGGAGTCGGTATTCAGTCGCTTTGGTATTGAGAGCACCTATGTTGACGCCACTGATGTATCGAAGGTTGCTGCTGCCATTCGTCCTGAAACGAAGTTGATATTTCTTGAGACTCCGGCCAATCCCACCATGGGCATCACCGATATTGAAGCGGTTTGCAAGCTTGCCAAAGAGCGTGGCATCAAGGTGTGTGTTGACAACACGTTTTGTAGCCCATATTTGCAGCAACCTCTCTCGTTGGGTGCTGACATTGTATTGCACAGTATGACGAAATTCATCAACGGTCATGCAGATGTGGTGGCGGGTATGCTGGTGGTACGTGATGCGGCATTGTTGGAGCAGTTACGCTATATTATGGTCAACATGGGATTCAACATGGATCCACACCAGGCCTGGCTTGCGCGGCGGGGTTTAAAGACGTTGGGAATACGGATCGACAGGGCCCAGGAGTCGGCTTTGCAGATTGCCAGGTGGTTGGAGGGTCATGAAAAAGTGGAGTGGGTGTTGTACCCGGGGCTCCCGTCGCACCCGCAGTATGCTTTAGGTCAGCAGCAGATGAAAGGGCCCGGATGTATGATCTCTTTTGAGCTGAAAGGGGGGTTGGAAGCTGGCAAGATTTTGATGAACAATGTAAAGCTTGCGATACTGGCTGTTTCATTGGGTGGCATTGAGACGTTGATACAGCATCCTGCCTCTATGACACATTCTAAACTGGGAGCTGAGAAGCGTGCTCAGGCAGGCATCTCTGAAGGGCTCGTCAGGTATTCTGTGGGCATCGAGGATTGTGAGGATCTGATTGAAGACTTGGAGCAGGCACTGCAACGCATCCCATAATGGCAATTGATCTGAGTGTATGAGGCTTTTTACCGGAAAATATTTTTCTGTTCTGGTGGTGTGTTTTCTGTTGACGTTATCATATACCAGTGTGAAAGCCCAAACGGTTGGGTTGGTCTTGGGTGGCGGAGGGGCGAAAGGGTTTAGTCACATTGGTGTTTTGAAAGCGTTGGAGGAGCATCAGATACCCATACACTACATCACCGGTACCTCAATCGGAGCCATTGTAGGGGGGCTTTACGCGAGCGGTTACAGCCCTGCTGAAATCGAAGAGCTGGCCATGAGCGGCAAATTTGCAGAGTGGGCATCGGGCATCATCCCTGATGAGTACTACTCGTACCACTTATTGGGTGATCCAACACCTGTTATGGGGTCTTTCAGGTTTGACCGTGACTCTGTGTGGAGGATGATACTGCCCACCAGTCTGCGCTCACCTGTATTTCTTGATTTCGTTATGCAACAGTACTTTGCAAGAGCCAATGTCGCTTCAGGGTTTGATTTCGACAGCCTGATGGTGCCTTTTCGTTGTGTGGCGGCTGACATCACCCACAACACGCCGCTGGTGCTCCAACGGGGTGACCTGGGGAAAGCCATCAGGGCCTCCATGACCTTCCCTTTTGTGTTCCGGCCGATACGTATTGATGGAAAATTGCTCTATGATGGTGGGATGTATAATAACTTCCCTGCCGATGTGATGTCTCAGGATTTCTCCCCTGATGTCATCATCGGATCAAAGGCAGCGGATAATTTTGATCCACCTACCGATGACAACATCATCTCACACCTGCAGACCATCATGATGGAGAGTGCTGCCTACGATCTCATCGGCGACGACAACATTTTGATTGAGCCGGACCTGAGTCCTTTCCAGGTGCTTCGTTTCGACAACCCCGGCCCCATTATCGACAGTGGTTATCAGGCCACTATTCGACAGATCAACGAGATCAGACGGCTTGTTGCTGATTCCGTTTCAGCGACTGAGGTGCATCGGCAACGTGAAGCGTTTTTACAAAAGGCCCCTCCATTATATATAGATCAGATCTCAATCACCGGGCTGGATCACAGGCAGTTTAAGTTTGTGAACAATTTCTTAAAGGGGAGTCTCTTCATGCAGCGAGGACAAGAGGGTCCCTTGCCCATAGAACAGGTGATGGAAGCTTACCTGAAGCTTTCGGCCCTTGACCTTTTTGCAAGGGCCTCCCCCATTATCCGGCTCAATCCGCTCTCAGGGTTGTATGACCTCCACCTTGATGTGGTCAGAAAGGCCAGCTTCACTGCCAACTTTGGCGGAACCATCTCGTCCAGCCCCATCAATGAAGGCTTTATGGAGCTGGAGTATCAGTTTCTGCGCCGCCAAATTCATAAAGCTTCTTTAAACACCTATTTCGGTCGGTTTTATAACTCGCTGAAGCTGCAAGACCGGATTGATTTTCCGATGCAGCAGAACCTATACATGGCGGTCTCTTTCACCATCAATCATTGGAACTACTTCCGCTCTTCCACAGCCTTTATAGAGGACAACACCCCTTCTTATCTATTGGAGCGGGATCGTCATTTCAGGGCGCTGTTGGGCAGGGGCATTGGCAAAAAGGGGAAGGTGGAGTTGGACTACACTGCAGGCAGTATGATTATGGAGTATTATCATTCGAGTGATTACCGCAGCAAGGATACGTTGGACCGCACTGCCTTTCTGTTCCGATCACCGGGGCTTAACCTGGATTTCAACAACCTGAACCGCCCCTATTATGCCAACAAAGGGGAGCGTTTTCAGCTGCAGGTCAGGCATATCGGAGGGCGTGAGTATCACCGGCCCGGCTCAACCTCCATGTTACGCGACAACAGTGAGCAGACCCAGCAATGGTTTACCGTGCGTGCCGCCTATGAATCTTACTACCCCTTGAAAAAACAGTGGACTGCCGGCTTTGCAGCCGAAGCTTCGTTCAGCAACCAAAAACCATTCAATAACTACACTGCCAGTGTGCTGTACGCTCCCATATGGGCGCCCATCCCTGAGGCCACCACACTCTTTCTGCCACAAATCAGAGCTTTCAGATACTTCGCTCTGGGAGGCAGGATCATCAGGCAAATGACACGAAACAGCGAACTGCGTGCCGGGCTCCACCTGTTTAACCCCTACCAGGAGCTGAGGCAGACAGCATCACAAGAAGCAAAAGTGGTTGAAAACTACGACAACGTATATGGTATCGCCGCATTGATGTATATTGTCAGAACCCCTATCGGGCCGCTAAGCTTCAATCTGCATTACTACCACAGAGCAGCAGTTCCACTACACGCAAGCATCCACTTCGGATACATCCTCTTCAACAGAAAGGCTTGGTTCTAACCAACCCCCAACACCTTCAACCCTCCACTTTTCGCCACTCATGAGCATTTTATCGTCGCTCATGGATTTCCATTACCAGCGCCTGTAACCCCATCACTACTTTTGCCGCGGATTTCAAAAAACATAAAAATACGCAGCAAATGAATATTACAGACATTTTATTATTCTTAGGCTCACCTTCGGCAGCGAACTTTTTACGATCTATGGCAAGCGCTGTACAAAACATCAAAAGGTGGCATTGGGTAGCGGTTTTGGTCACAATCATTGCGCTGACAATCCCTGTGGTTTCATTGGCAGAAGAGCCTGGGCCAGGCAGCGATTCTTACAGTATATCCGGTGTGGTAAAAGATGGTGCTACCGGCGACCCACTCCCCTGGTCAACGGTGTATCTGGAGGAGATCGGACTGGGTGCACACACCAACCATGATGGTAGTTTCTCCCTCAAGGCGCCGCGGGGCGAATACACCTTGCGTGTGTCACACGTAGGGTATGAAACGCAAACAGTGCAGGTTCAACTGGTCAACCATACGAAGGTTGATTTCCCGATGATCCAGGATGCACTCACCTTAGGTTCTGTGGTGGTGACTGCGAGAAGCAGCCGGGAGCATATTGAGGAGGCTTCTATGAGCGTAATACGCTTCAACAGTGAGACCATCAAAAAGATCCCAGCATTGATGGGGGAAACCGATTTATTAAAATCGATTCAGCTGATGCCCGGGGTGCAAACCGGCGCTGAGGGCTTCTCCGGTTTCAGCGTAAGAGGTGGTTCAACAGACCAAAACCTGATGCTTCTGGATGGCGCTACGGTATACAATGCATCGCACCTGATGGGGTTCTTCTCTGTGTTCAACAGTGATGCAATCAACAACATCAGTTTATACAAAGGTGATATACCGGCCCGGTTTGGCGGACGTCTCGCTTCACTGGTTGATGTGCAGATGAAAGAGGGCAACAACCAACAACACCAAGGGTACGGTGGCATTGGAACCATCTCCAGCAGACTCACCCTGGAAGGCCCCATCAGCAAAGGGAAAAGCTCCTATATCATCTCCGGCAGAAGAACCTACGCCGACCTCTTCCTCAGGTTATCAAACGACTCCCTTCTGAACAATAACACCTTATGGTTTTATGACCTCAACGGTAAAATGGCATTTCATATCAACCCAAAAAACAAACTCACCATTTCAGGATATAATGGAATGGACATGTTCGCATTCAGAAACATGATGGAGATGCACTGGTCCAACCGCATCACATCGGTTAACTGGCACCATATGGCGAGTCAGGCATTGCACCTGGAGGTGTCCGGCTTCACATCACGTTACCGTTTTGGCATGAAGAACATGATGGGTGCTTCGGGCTTTATCTGGGATTCTGATATGCTGGATCACGGCCTTCGCGGTGACCTCTCCTATTACACCGGTGACCATACAGTGAGGGTGGGGCTGCAAGCCATCCACCACCGGTTTCATCCCGGGAAGATACGGTCTCTCGACAGGGAGATGCTGCTTAACATGGAAGAGTCTAAATCATGGGAACCGGCAGGGTACATTTCCGCTGAACTGAAAGTGAGCCCAGCCTTCACCTTGCAAACAGGGCTCAGATTGTCAGGCATTATGAACGTAGGCGAAGCCACGGTATATCATTATAACGACAACTACACTGTGATTGACACAACGTACCATAAAAAAGGTGAAGTGTATCATAGCGATTTTGGCCTGGAGCCACGCATCAGCGCCGCTTATATCCTGAATGAGCACTCCTCGCTAAAGGGTAGCTATTCCAGAACACGTCAGTACGTACAGCCTGCTTCTAACTCCACCTCGGGCATGCCCTTTGACATCTGGTTTCCGGCATCACCGAACGTCAGAACCCAAGTGTCTGATCAGGTAAGTGTTGGGTATTTCAGAAACCTGTTTCAGCAGCGTGTTGAAGGGTCGATTGAGCTGTATGCCAAGCATATGGATAACCAGATTGACTTCAAACACAATGCTGACATCTTCTTTAACGAAATGATTGAAGGGGAGATACGCACGGGTATTGCCAGGGCATGGGGTGCGGAGCTACTTCTTCGGAAAGAGGTGGGGCGTGTTACCGGGTGGATTGGATATACTTTATCAAAGGTTGAAAGACAGATCGACGAAGTGAATGAGGGCAGGTGGTACCGCGCCCATTACGACAAGCCACACAATCTGACCCTGGTAGTGAACGCTGAAGCGTCAAAGCGCCTCTCTTTCGGAGCGACAGTGGTGTACAACACAGGGGCACCCATTACGCTACCCACAGGAAGGTGGGAGCACGCGGGCATGATCATGCCGTCGTATTCAGAAAGGAATGGCTACCGATTGCCCGATTATCACCGCATGGACCTGTCGGCAACCATTCAGCTGAATCGCAGAGCCAGAGAATCAAGGGTGAAAAGCGAACTAAACATTTCAGTGTATAATGTATACAACAGAAAAAATCCGTTCACCATTTTCTTTGCGCCTGACGAGAAAGACGGACACACGATGCAGGCATACTCTCTGAGTATGTTCGGCGCTGTGCCCTCTGTTACATGGAACTTCAGGTTTTAATAGAGAGAAACAAACAGATTCTTCATCATCAAAAATCAAAAAAAAAAGAAAGCATATGAAATCAATTGCCATCAGAAAATTATTGGCCGCCATGTGTGCCGTGTTATTGCTCACCGCTTGCGAAGAGAAGATCGACCTAAACCTTGACCAGGAGCAATTCAGCCGGTTGGTTGTTGAGGGGTGGATCAAAGACAACACAGAGACTCAGACCATCAGGTTAACCCGCACAGCGCCTTACGACTCAAATGCGCCATGCCCGCCGGTAACAGGCGCCAATGTAACAGTAACTGCCGGTGAAAAGGTGGTCGTGTTTTATGAGACCCGGCCCGGGGTTTATCAGGCTTCGGATTTCAGGGGAGAACCCGGCACCACTTATCACCTCAGCATTCATCATCAAAACAATCACTATACGGCAGCATCCACCATGCCGGTTGCTTTTCCGATTGACTCAGTAAAAGCCACCAGGTTT
Organism: Lentimicrobiaceae bacterium; assembly: GCA_007119395.1. GTDB lineage: Bacteria > Bacteroidota > Bacteroidia > Bacteroidales > SKPS01 > SKPS01. The sequence goes on along the minus strand of SKPS01000047.1, from coordinate 4,832 downwards.
CATTTTGGAATGCCCGCTGACATCCCACATTACCAACTTCTTGTTTATGGGCAGGAGGATCCGGCGCCGGGGCAGTTTTACATATTTCAGCATGCCAAAAACGGACAATGGAATGACACCATGACATCGTGGAGTTTCCTGAGTGACTTCGCCATCAACGGCCAATACCTGAAAGGGGCGCCGATGAACATCATTGAATCAGAGAGTGAAGAGTTCACTGTACAGTTACGGTCTCTGGCTGTTGAGCAGGAGTATTTGATGTTTATCGACCAGTGTTTTTATAGTTACATGCCCGATATGTTTTTCTCACCGCCTCCGGCAACGGTAACCGGCAATATTTCGGGGGGTGCACTGGGGTATTTTGCTGCAACCTCTGTCTCCACATCACAACCTCTGGTGGTAAGAAAACGGGATCACTTCACGCAATAGCCGAAGCCTCCGGGGCGGTCTGGTGGACCTGGCCTGCCCGGTGCACCGTTTCAGTGGTAAACGGCTCCATGTAAGCGCATTGTTCAGCGGTGAAAAATAGTTTGGAAAGTATAAATAATCTCTATCTTTGCAATCCTGAATGGAGCCGGTGGCTCCAACAGGCTGAATCAGCCCGGTATGGTGGAAAGGTTGCTTTAACGAGAACCAAGGGCCATACCGACGCCGGGATAGATAAACAAAACAACATTCCGGTACTACTTTCAGAAGCACCTTCCGTTGATACGGCGGGTGTGTTTTTTTGTTAAACCTGCAATAAATCCGTCATGGAAGCAAACGAGCACAAGAGATCTGTTGAAGAAGAAGCCAATGAGAATATGGCTGAAAACCAGGAAGTAAAACCTCTTTTCGATGAAGAGGGCAACCTGTTGGAGAAACCTGTTGAAATGGGTAGCCCACCCACCGAAGTAACGCCTGAGGAGGCTGAGGAGAAGACTGAGGTTGAAGCTGAGACTGAAGAGAAGGTTGAGGCTGAGGAGAAGACTGAAACTCCGGTTGCTGAAGAGGCTGAGGTGAAAGTTGAGGTTGAGAAGAAGACTGATGCTCCGGTTGCTGAAGAGGCTGAGGTGAAAGTTGAGGTTGAGGAAAAGATTGAAGCTGAAGAGAAGACTGATGCTCCGGTTGCTGAAGAGGCTGAGGTGAAAGTTGAGGTTGAGGTTGAAGAGAAGACCGATGCTCCGGTTGCTGAAGAGGTTGAGGTGAAAGTTGAGGTTGAGGCTGAGGCTGAGGAGAAGATTGAGGTTGAGGTTGAGAAGAAGACTGATGCTCCGGTTGCTGAAGAGGCTGAGGTTGAGGTTGAGAAGAAGACTGATGCTCCGGCTCCTGAAGAGGTTGAGGAAAAAGTTGAGGTTGAAGAGAGGGCTGAGGTAAAAGCTGAGGCTGAAGAAAATATTGAGGCCAAAGAGAAAACAGAGATTAAGGCTGAGGAGAAGGTGGAGGATTCATCAGCTGATAAAGGTGATGACGAGGAGTCGGATGACGACGATGAGGAGGAAGAGGAGGATCAAACCGATTACACTTCATACAGCAAAGAGGAGTTGGTAAAGTGCATGGAGGAGCTGGTATCTGACCAGGAGGCTGCTTTACAGCGTCAGAAGGCAGGGAAGGTTCGTTTGGCTTTCATGGAGCTTATAAAAGGTGAGCGCGCAGAGGCTCTTGAGGCGTTTATCGCTGAGGGTGGAAAAGAGACAGACTACAAGCACGAACAGGATAGTTTAGACGAGAGGTTTTTCAATGCAATAGAAGTTTACAAAAAGAAGAAGCAGGCACTGTTGGATCAGCAGGAGGAGATCAAGAAAGAGAATCTGGCCAGGAAGCTGGAGATGCTGGAGCAGATCAAAGAGCTGATCAATTCTGAAGAGCCTTTGAAGAAGACGTATGATGAGTTTCGCAGCATCCAGGATAAGTGGCGTGAGATAGGGAATGTGCCGAAGAACGAGATCAGTAATTTATGGCAGAGTTACCATTTTCTGGTTGAGAAATTTTTCGACAAGGTCAAGATCAACAATGAGTTGAGGGATCTTGACATGAAGAAGAACCTGGAGATGAAGATTGCTTTGTGCGAACGTGCTGAGGAGCTTCTATTGGAGACATCGGTACTGAAGTCGTTCAAGCAGTTACAGGAATATCACCGGCAATGGAAAGAGATTGGCGCGGTACCTATTGACAAGAAGGACGAGTTGTGGGAGCGTTTCAGGGCGACCACGGAAAAGATCAATGAGCGTCGGCGTGAGTACTATGAGAAGCTTCACCAGGACCATGAGAACAATTACAGTGCGAAGCGTGCTTTGTGTGAGAAGGTTGAGGAGTTGATGGCTGCGCTTCCTGACACCTTCAAGGGGTGGCAGGGTGCACAGGATGAGGTGAATGAGCTGATGAAGATGTGGCGCTCGCTGGGGCCGGCTCCCCGCCAGCACAACGATGAGATCTGGAAGCGTTTCAAAGGGCAGGTTGATGAGTTCTTCAAGCAGAAGAAGTCGTACTTCAATGCTGTAAAGGATGAACAGGTCAACAATTACAACCTTAAGCTTGACATCTGCCAGCAGGCGGAACTGCTGCAGGAGAGTACTGACTGGCGTGAGACCACCGAGGAGCTGATCCGTTTGCAGCAGGAGTGGAAAAAGATTGGTCCCGTACCTCGAAGGCATTCCGACAAAATCTGGAAGCGTTTCAGAAGTGCCTGTGATACCTTCTTCAACAGGAAACAGTCACATTTTTCGGCTCAGAAAGCATCTGAAGAGGACAACCTGCAGCGCAAGGAGGATTTAATCAAGCAGATTCAGGAGCTGGAGGTGGTTGACAACAACCGTGAAGGGGCATTGGAGAAGCTAAAAGAGATTCAGCGTCAATTTATTGAGACGGGTCATGTACCATTTAAGAAGAAGAATGATGTGAACGCATCATTTCGTGAGGCGATCAATCAGAAGCTGGATCAGTTAAAGATCAATTACTCAGAGATCAGCACGGGCATGCCCAGGGGGCGTCGTGAAGGGCGCAGGGATGGTTCTGACAACCGTCCGCCGCGTGGTGGCGACAGGGGCGGCAATCCGCTTCAAAACAAAATCCAGAAAATGAAAAGCGACATTGCTCTCTGGGAGAACAATCTCGGTTTTCTGGCCAATTCGGCAGCCGCGGAAGTGCTGAAGAGTGAGTTCGAGAAGAAGATCCAGTCTACCAAAGATGAAATTGCACTGCTTGAAGCCCAATTAAAGCAATCGCAAGAGTCCTCGTAATTCCGTCCGGATTAGAGACAGAGGTTCTGTCGGCCGGATTCCGGTCAAACCGTGGTAACCTGCACGTCAAACTCTATGTCGGGGTGCACATGCTTTTTCACGGCACACAATGAGGCTGTGCTGATGAGCGCATCGTGATACTTTTCAGGGAAGCCGGCCGGCACGCGAATCTCCAGCTTAATCCTTCCGATCATCCGTTTGGCCTTATCGTACTCCACCTGTTGATATAGCTTCACCCCTTCGGCATCAATGCCACGCTGATCGCAAAACGATTTCACATAGATCCCGGCACAGGTGCCCATAGAGGCCAAAAAAAGCGTAAAAGGCTCAGGGGCAGTGCCCTCTCCCCCAACCTTGGGCGACTGATCCGTCTTTACAGTAAAACCGTTTACCAACGCATTCACCCGCTTGTTCCCATCAAAATAGATTTCCATTGCTTGTTGTGTTTAAGTGTTTATTGCCCGATCACCAGTCAATAACTGTGCAGTTGTCATTTTGTCAGTCGTTTCACAGATTTTTTCTAATTTAGGTGCTCCATTTCCTGGCGTTGTACCACAAAGTGTAATTTTATATATCTAACTAAATTGCTGTTTATTATGAAGAAGCTTTTGATTGGAGTGTTTTTGATTTCCGCCTTTCTTTTCAGGGCCAACGGTCAAGAGGAGACACGGTTATTACGTTTTCCGGCCATTCATGGTGACCAGGTGGTGTTTTCTTATGGAGGTGATCTCTACACAACCACTACGGATGGTGGTGTTGCCCGCCGTTTAACGACCCATCCGGGGTATGAGATGTTTCCACGTTTCTCACCTGACGGTAGCCGGATCGCCTTCACGGGTCAATACGATGGCAACACGGAAGTATATGTTATGCCTGCCACCGGTGGCATGCCACAAAGGGTAACCTATACCGCCACTTTGTCACGTGATGATATTTCCGACCGGATGGGGCCCAACAACATTGTGATGAACTGGACGCCCGACGGCAAACAGATTGTTTACAGATCCAGAGACATCAGCTTCAACGCCTTCGTGGGAATGCTCTATGCCGTACCGGCAGATGGTGGAATGCCGGAGCGCCTGCCACTCTCTACCGGTGGATTCTGCTCATGGTCACCGGATGGTAAAAAGCTGGCATTCAACAGAGTGATGAGAGAATTCCGCACCTGGAAGTATTACCAGGGTGGTATGGCAGACGACATCAGAATCTTTGACACAGAAACCAAAGAGATTGTAAACATCACCAACCACATTGCACAGGATATCTTTCCCATGTGGCATCAGGATAAAATCTTCTTTCTGAGTGACCGCGACCGCACGATGAACCTGTTTGAGTATGATCTTAACACGCAAACCACCCGAAAGGTAACCCATTTCACAGATTACGACATCAAGTTCCCTTCGATTGGCACGGGAAAGATCATTTTTGAGCAGGCGGGTTACCTGCATGTATTTGATATTGCTACGGAGGGGATCACAAGGTTGGAGATCACGATTGCTGATGACATGCAGCCGGGGCGTACGGTTCGCCGTGAGGCAGGCAAGTCCATTGCCAGCGCTTCCCTCTCTCCCGACGGCAAACGTTTGGCTGTGAGCGCCCGTGGTGACATCTTCT
>SKPS01000266.1 GCA_007119395.1 Lentimicrobiaceae bacterium | reverse complement strand
TTCGTCGCTGGTCAACTTCCTTCACTGTAAATTCGAGTGATTGGTAAGTGATTTTTTCATTCGGATCGGGGATATCCCCTTTCATTTCAAGGAGGAAGCCTGCCAGGGTATCAGCTTCACCCTTGGCCATATGTCCGTAATCATCTGCGATTTCGAGTATTTTCAGGAAGTCATGAATCAGCACTTTACCTTCAAACTCGTAGAGATTGTCACCGAGTTTCCTGTAATCGGGCATATCATCATCGACATCAAACTCATCACTGATATCTCCAACAATTTCCTCAATCACATCCTCAAGGGTGATAATTCCATTGGCTCCTCCAAATTCGTCGACCACAACAGCTATATGCCTTTTTTTCTGTTGAAACTCTTTTAGCAGGTCTTTAATTTTCTTGTTTTCGGGGATAACATAAACAGGTCTGATTTTGTCTTGCCATTTTACATTACCCTGTTGACCGAGAAAAGGAAGCATATCTTTTATATGGAGTACGCCCACGACCTGATCAATATTGTCTTTGTAAACGGGAAATCTTGAGAATCCTGAATCTCTGATAATTTCAAGCACTGATTCGAAGGGTTCTTCTTGGTCAATTCCTATTACGTCCATTCTGGATGTCATAATTTCTGTCACCTCTTTATCACCGAAGGTGATGATTCCTTTGAGTAGTTTGGCTTCTTCGACATCTCCTTCAGCCATTTTGGTGCTGTATGTGATGGCTTCATTGAGTTCTTCACGGGAGATATCGACACTCTTTCTTTTAAGCTTTTTATCGATCAGTACCGTAGATTTCACGAGTATAAGCACAAGTGGGTATATCAATACCATTCCCACTTTAAGGGGGTTCGCCATGATATAGGCAAAAGATACTGGTTTCAGGTTGGCAATAATTTTTGGCAGCAACTCGCAAAACAGCAGTATGATTGCTGTAATGAGAACGACATTGACCAGGAATTCCATCCAGGGATGTTGCAGAGAGAAGAGATAATTAAAGAGCCATACTGAGAGGATAATGATGGCAATATTCACCAGGTTATTGTAGATGAGTATGGTTGCGAGCAGTTTTTCGGGTTTATTCCACAGCCATCTTACTGCTTCGGCTCTTTTTCCGTTTAGCGTATTTATTCTTGCTCTGTTGAGGGAGAAGAAGGCGATTTCTGACCCGGAGATGAGTGCGGAGGTGAGTACCAGTGCTATGAGGAGCAGCATACCTACAACCAACAGATAGTTTGCTTCGGGCTGCATGGTTATTGATGCAAACCAAAGCCGAAGTTGCTCACCAGGTTGATCTTCCATTTGAACAATCAGATTGTGTTGTTTGCAAAGATAGTATAAAAACAATAGAACAAAACAGTATGGCCTATAAAATCAGAAAGTGCCGGTTTACAGGTGAATGAGTATTCCACCTCTACCGGCACTCGTGGTTGGTTATACCACGTGTCAGAATGGTAATCCGTCATCCTCCACAGCCACCTCCTCTTCCTGTCCCTTGCTTCCATTGGCTTGGTTGTTGTTACGGTTGCCACCCAACATCTGCATGTTGTCAGCATGAACTTCCACAATGTACCTCTTCTGTTGGGTCTCTTTGTCTTCCCATGAACGGGTACGCAGTTTACCTTCAACGTATACCAGGTCTCCTTTCTTCAAATACCTGGCGGCCGTTTCTGCCAACCCTCTCCACATAACCACATTGTGCCACTCGGTGATCTCCCTCTTTTGGTTCTCACGGTCATAGTACACTTCAGTAGTGGCCATTGAGAAATTGACCTTTTTTGCAGATTCTAACTGAAACAATTCAGGGTCTTTACCCAATCTGCCAATTAACATCACTTTGTTTACATTTCCCATATCACATTCCTCCTGTTTTGTTTCACGTATATTTGCCTGAGAAGAGAAAATCGGAAAAAAAAATGTTCAAAAAACGGAAAAAGTGATATCTTTTTCTCGTAACACTCTAACAATGTGGTCGATAAAAATGAGTGTAGTGTGCACACATTCGGGTTTATCATGCAGCAAAACAACATCTCCCGGTTGAATTTTACGTAAAAACCGATCGATAACATGCGGTTCCGGTGGGCAATTTTTGTAGTCCCTCACATCAACATTCCAAAGCATCAGTGTGAACCCATTTTTTTTAAGCCAACGGATATACCGGATTGGAATTTTGCCATAGGGTGGGCGATACACGTTGGAGCCAATCAGACTGGCAGCGTGTTTCACGCTGTGGGTAAAGTCGTGAAATGACAAATCTTTATTTCGTACATGTGTGTAGCCATGGCTGTGCAGTGCGTGCCCCTGTTTGCGAATTTCATGGGTTAGGGCGGGATACATTTCCACCTTTTCGCCCACGAGGAAGAAAGAGGCGTGTAGATTATGGGATCGGAGTTTTTCGAGGATCAAAAGGGTGTTATCGGGTACCGGGCCGTCATCGATGGTAAGAAATACCGAATTGTGTTTGCCGGAGCCATTTCTCAGGTTCGCCCAAGGTTTGCTGACATTTGAAACGATGTTGGGTATTCGGTACATATCGATCAATGCATGAAGGGCTGCCCGGGCAACCCTTGTAAGGTTGGCATCAGGCAGCCCTTTTTATCATTCACAGACTCTCTCGGGTCTGTTCTTTTTATTGCAGATACGAGTTAATCAGGTTAAACAGAGCGGTTGCGCGTTCGGTGAGTTGCCCTTCGGGGTCATGCTGTTGCAGCACTTCATTCAAGAAGAACGTAACCCTTGCCGTCATCATCATTTCATTTTGGATAGCAGCACGCCTTCTGCTGTCAAACGAGATGTAATAATTAAACTCCTGTTCTGTTTTATCAATCATTTTTTCAGCCAATTCCAGCCCCTGTTGTTTATCACCTGCCAGGAAATAGGCATTGCTCACAGCGATCATTGCAGCATCAAAGTTGAGCACATGATTGGGCAGCAATTCGAGGCTTTTGTTCAGTACCGTAATGGCAGAATCCATTTTCCCTTCATCAATAAGAGCCAGGGCAAGTCTTGTGAAGTTGCTTCTGAAGCTGACCAATGGTCTCCGGTCTGTTTCATTATAATATATATCTTCATTGTAAAGGGAGGTATAAGAAGCTCTGTCGGGGTTCATCAAGATATCCCACTTGATGTCAGTATTCACAGTACCATGTGCAAGCATAACGTAGAGATTGGGTGCTTCGGCTGTATTTCTGATGGGCACCAGAGAATAGACCATACCATCGTGTCTGAACCATTGCATCAGGTTCAGGTACATATCGTCACCTGTGGTGATGGCAAAATGGACAGGTCTCACCCAGTTGTTGGCCTGTAGCATATCGAGCATCATCACATGGTTTTTCTGGATGCCACGATCTCTGATTTCCCACTGGATATAAT
>SKPS01000189.1 GCA_007119395.1 Lentimicrobiaceae bacterium | reverse complement strand
TGCCCTTGAGCGCCGGGGTAAGCATGGCTCACGGTTTGTCTTATGGGGATATCCTCACGAATTGAGTTGCGTGGAAAAAAGATGCCCCCCTCAACCTGTAACAGACCGCTCCATACTTTGACCGGTTGATCCTGAGCTTGCAACGAAAACGGAGAAAGCCATATCAGGATCATTACCCAAATAAAGGAAATTTTTCTCATAGATTTTGGTTTGAGTATGCTGTTTCATTTGTGATGAATCGTCCGGTTAAAAGGTTGCGTGGTTTTGCCAAAATAATGGCTGTGCTACGTTGCCATTGAGAATCTCAAATCCGTGCATCGGCAGCCTTTTTGTTTTAGAGTTTATGTAGGTGGGGGTTTAGAATGATGCTGTAAGTGTACCCGTTCCCCAGCAAAATCGAATCCTCCTTAAGAACCTGCTTAACATTCTGGAAGTATTCTCCAGGACGCTGAAAACAAACCTCTTTCTAATCTATTTCCGTTTTTGTTCTTTCAGATAAACTTCCTAAAGCAGCCAGTTATGGACAGATCGGAAATATGGGTGATCATAACCGGGAGAGAGCAACGCATTTTTACCGTCCATGGCTATATCCTCGCATTACTTTAGAAACCTCTATGGCCGTTTCATACTCAATGTCTGTTTGAAGACCACTTCATCTTCCCTCTTTCACTATTCAGCAAGCCTCTGACGGCATTCAACAACGCGGAACAGTCATTCATCCGTTGTGGTTTTTCCAACTGAGAGGAAAGTTGCAGTTTTGCCGATGTATTAAAGAACATCATCAAAAAAAAACAGATACAAAGATGAAGAGCAAAGCGATTGGCATAGCAGCAATATTGATTATGACAAGCATCTGTCTCACAGCGTGGGGCGGATCGGATTCCGGAAAAGGTAACGGTGTAGAAGGTCGAAGCGGGCAGTCACTGATTCACCCTTTCAACATCGCCATTGACCCGATGGAGCGTTTGCTGTTGATCAATTTCGAGCAGGATCCCGATTCGGTATATATTGGTTTCGAGCCTCAGGTGTTGGATGATACGGTGAACGGGCGGGGTCATCTGGTGATCGGCTGGCGCCGTGACGGTTTTGTGGATGTGTACCATATGCCCACGCTTACCCTTGATCCTGAAAAGTATGACATTGCCGGCAAGGGGGTGCACAGGATGGCGCCAACACCTTTTAGCCAGGCGTCGTTTGAGGTGGTGGAGCGTGGTGCGCAGGCTGCCTATCAATTTACCGATATATATGGGCGTGAAGTTGTGTTGGAGATCAAAGAGAACAATCCCCGGAAGAGGAAACCGTTCGGACTCCTTGCCCCGATGGGGAGTGCCGCCGAAGCCCCCTCTGCCATGCCGCTGATTCTGCTGGAGGACTTCTACTTCGTCAGGGTGAAGCACACCACCATCACCATCACGATTGGTGGCAGGGAGCACACCCCCGACAGGCTGGCCATACCGTTGGACTTCAGAAGAATGTATTTCGCCCGTTACAGCCCGAAACCGCTGATCGCCACACTCAACCCCGCCTTCGATGGCCCGCTGATGCCAATAAAAATGGGGGAGGAAGGGGTAGAAGCTGTTGTGGATCACCACGTAATCCAAACCCTCCAAACAGATGCAGGGAGAGCCATCCACAGGATCGCCCGTAACAACGATTTTCATCCGGTTGGCATCACCTTCTCGCCGTCGTTTCCCGATCTCGCCTCTTTGCCGGAGGGAGCAGCCGTCACCGGCAGCTTCACCATAGAGGGGCATCCATCTACTGGCACCATATCTGGGCATTATCTGGTGGCCAGAGAGCAGGATAACATCACGGTGGAGATGGTGCCATCAGATGGCTGGAGCCCTCGTCCCGACAGGCTGTCGCTCAGATTTATGTACTCCATGGTGAAGATGTTCCGTCAGTGGCCCACTGAATACCGCTGGAAGGCAGAGATCAACAGACAGGACGATGGCACGTTTTGGATGTCGTCACGTTGGGTGAAAGGAAGTTGAGATGGTTGAGGAAGTTGAGGGAGTTGAGGAAGTTTAGATGGTTTAGAGGTTTAGATGGTTGAGGATGTTTAGAAAAGGTTTTCGTGTTTAACAGTTATTCATTAGAAGCCAACGGCCAACGGCCAAAAGCCAACAGCCAATATTGACAATATGAAAAGAGCGATTATTGTTGGAGCGACCACCGGCATCGGTCGGGGTTTAGCGGAGGTGCTGATAAAGCACGGATACCGTGTTGGGGTTACAGGGAGGCGTGAGTCGCTGTTGCATGAGTTGGAGCAGCAGCATCCCGGTTTGTGCATTGCCTCTGTTTTTGACGTGAAGGATCCGGAAGCGGTATCATTGCGTCTGGAGGAGCTGGCAACTGCACTTGGAGGGGTTGATCTGCTGGTGATCAGTGCCGGAACGGGAGAGGTGAACAAGGAGTTGATGTTTGATCTGGAGATGGATACGATAGAGACCAACGTGATTGGTTTTACGGCAGCAGCGGACTGGGCTTTCAACTATTTCGGGAAGCAGGGGCATGGCCATTTGGTGGGCATCAGTTCTGTTGGCGGTTTGCGGGGCAGCAGGGAGGCGCCTGCCTACAATGCGTCCAAGGCGTGGCAGATCAACTACCTGGAGGGTTTGCGACAGAAGGCAAACAGGTTGAAATCGAAGGTGTATGTAACTGACATCAGGCCCGGTCTGGTTGACACTGCCATGGCCAAAGGGGATGGCCTTTTCTGGGTGATGCCGCTGGATAAAGCGGTACGTCAGATTTTTCGGGCCATCATCAAAAAGAGAAAAGTTGCCTACGTGACCAAACGATGGAGATTGATTGCCTGCCTCCTGAAGCGCATTCCCCGATTCATTTACGACAAAATGTAAACACCGGAATATGGTGGTTCTTATTCAACCCTGTTTTTGGGTTTCATAGGCTGTCGTTTCCCATACGTGAGGCTTCTCCAGAGCCATTCCAGTGGACCGTACCGGTAGCGGTTAAGCCAGTAACGACTCCAAAGGAGCTGGATCACAAAGATTGCAAAGGTGAGCAGGATCCCCTGCCAGGTGTTGATGCTTCCGTACAAACCAAAACCATACGAATAGAACAGCGTAGTACAGATTATCGATTGCATCAGGTAGTTGGTGAGAGCCATACGCCCTGTGGCAGCAACCCATTTACCGATCTGTTGCATCCAACGGGTGTGGAACAGCAGGTAGATGGACGATAGATACACCATGGCCAGACTCACGCCCCCAAATGTTGATCCGATAAGGTAGAGCAGGGTATCCATATTTACCTGCACCATGGAGCTTTTGGCCGCAAAATGAACCAGCATCACATTGCCGATGATGGCAATCGGAACTGACCACAGCAATAGTCTGATATAGAATCTGCGGTTTTTGTCGTTGTGTGCAAAACGGTTGCTACGTGCCATGGCTGTACCCACAAGAAACATCGCCAGCACATTGGGGATGAAATAGAACAGGGCAGTGGCCATCTGGCTGTACTCTATCATCCTGATCCTGAAAATCTCGGCGAAGGTGCCATTTTTGTACACGTTCAGTGCTTCAGCGGTTAGTGCTTCCATTCGGGTATATGCGGTATCAAAACCATACTGGATTTCGGTGGCAGCTTCTGGTATGGTCATGGCCCACCGGATGATAACCACCATCAAACCTGTTAAAAGGATGGGCACCATGATGGCGATGGCAGCCCAGATAAGCATCGACTTAACCTTCAGTCGCTTGAACAGCAACAGCAGGAACCCTACCAGAGCATAGACTACCAGAATATCGCCGTACCAGAGCAAGGTGATGTGGGCAATGCCGATCAGCAGCAGCCAGAAAAGGCGACGGCGAAACAGAGGGATCATTGAAACACCGGTGTTTTCACCCTTCTTGGTGAAGAGGTAGAACCCCACCCCGAAAAGCAGGGAGAACAATACATAAAACTTACTGGTAAAGAAAAACTTAATCCATTGTGAGGCGAGGGTGTTGACCGGATCTGTCCAGATCTGAAATTCCCCCACCTCAGTGGTCATAGGAGCATTCATCAAAGGCATATTTACCATCAGAATCCCTAACAGGGCGAAACCTCTTAGGAAATCGAGCATTACGATCCGATCGGAAGGCTGAACGGGTGAAAGCGTGGTGTGGTTCATGAAGACCGTGATTTGGTTTATGAAAGGCAAATGTACAATTGTTTCTATTTATTTTTGCCCGCGGACTGATATCTTTCGGTTAATTTTTTTTTGAGGCATAAGTTAACCTGGATTATTCATAAGTCATTTTTAAATCTGTGTTAAAATCTGTGTGAATCAGAGTAACGTGTCCGACTACTGGCGGATCTGCTGAGATGACTTTTTGTACCGGACTGTGTCGTTCGCTTAGGTTTTCTTCTTGCCTCAGATTAAGTGGTTTATTGATTTGAAGCGCATATTATTCATTGTTTGTGAATAGTTTAGGATAAGAACGAATCGAAAAGGAATATCAGGAGCTTTGTTTCTTTGTCAGAAGCTGAAACACCTCTTCAAGGCGTTGTATCACCCGTTTGATGGTGATTACTTTCAGGTTGAGAGCTTGCGGCAAAGCAAAAAATCCCTGATCGCACGTCGCCTTTGGGATTGGTTTCGAGGCGGAGCATGTTCTCTTTTATGGCGTGAATATAAAATGCAGGCCATGGGTAGGATTTTCTGGAACATAACGTACCTTTGTATTTCAAACTTAAAAACCAAATCACATGAAAAAAACAATTACATGCATGCTGGCAGCTATTCTGCTTTCTGCATTTGTGTTGCCCGTTGCGGGGCAGTTGGTTACACACGACAATCTGAATGGCGTTTCCACAGGTCTTACAGCAAAGCCTGCCCAGGCGAAGGTGCCTTTCACCGGTGTCTATTTCAATGGATCCAAAGGGGGATTACTATACGACAATGGGCCGTTGATTACCCATCCCGGCAATGGGGTTACCCCTGACACCAGTCGTACACAATCCGGGCTGAACATGTCGAGTTACGGCTTTGGAGCTCAGTTGTCAGGAGCCGTTGACAACAGGATTGCCGATGAGGTTATTATCAGCGACTCCACCTGGGTGATCGACTCGGTCATTTTTTACCTCTACCAGACCTATACATCCATTGTTTCTACCATCACGGCTATCAACATGCGGGTGTGGAACGGTGAACCCGGCAATACAGGCAGTACGGTGACATGGGGCAATACCACCGCCAATCTTTTGTCGGACTCTTACTGGGCAAGGATTTATCGTGATGGGGAGACCACCGCCGGCAACACCGACCGTCCGGTGATGGCGTGCATAGTTGTGCCTTCCGGCCTCAGCCTGCCTCCTGGCACCTGGTGGCTCGACTTCCAGGCAGAGGGGAGTAGTGCATCGGGCCCATGGACGCCGCCCATAACCATCCTGACACAAACTACCACCGGCAATGCGAGGCAGTTGACCTCCACGGGCTGGACAAACATAGTGGACAATGGAACCAGCACCCCGCAAGGGATCCCTTTTAAAATCTACGGTACCAAAAGCCCCGGTATTGGGATCGCCTCCCGGGCAGCTGAGACCGCTGTTAATATATTCCCCAATCCGGCCAACAGCCATGTGACCCTCACTGCCGTTGAACCGATATCTATGGTTACACTTGTTAATGCTGCCGGGCAGATGGTATTGCAGACCTCTCCCGAGGCAATGCAGACCCATCTCGATGTTAGCGGAATACACGCCGGCATCTATGTGTTGACTGTGCAAACAGGTCACAGCACCCTCCGACAGAAACTGATAATCAGGTAGTCTGTCCCACATTCAGTCATGATTGGCGGATTATCCCTTTTAGGTACACCCCGCTTGTATTGTTATTCGGGTAAACCAATAATCTGTTGTGCAAGACACTGGCACGATCCGGTTCAATGTAAAATCATTGGGCAGATGAATGCTCTTGGTTTTTTTGCCAAAGAAGAAGCCACACTTACTGCCTGAACCTTAGACGTGGTAAAATCATCTGAAATTCAGGGCGAATTGCTAACATGGATTTTTCAAGAACCATTATTAAATCTGTGTCAAAATCTGTGTGAATCAAAGTAACGTGTCCGACTACTGGCGGATCTGCGGTGAAATGTTCAGGCTGCGAAGCTTCGTTCTAGCCTTAGAAAAGAAGCCAGGCGGCGCCAAGTCCGAACAGGGAGCTATAGATGACCGCTTCGAGCTGGATAGTCCAGAATACGCGGGGTGCAACAATGGCTTTCTGCAAATAGACAAGCCCTTCAATGGTGTTTGCAAAGGGCACTGCGCAAGCCACATCAGCATAAATCAGCATGAGTGACCCCATAAACACGAATTGCCACCCAAAGGATAGTTCGCCTAAAAATGGGAGAATCGGATAAAGCACGGCCGACATCAGCATCGCCCGCAGCAGTTGCGATGGGATCAGCAACCGGGCTATACGCATACTCTCACGTGGGTTGTCCATGTCACGGAAAAACGCCTTGAATAGCCTGTTCTTTCCGGCATAAACGCTTTTTGCCAACTGATAGTCGATTACACCTGCAAAGATATAGCAAGCAAAATGGATCACAAAAAACAAAAGGGAAAATTTCACGTACTCCATCACTTTCAATTCTTTTTGAGGTTTACACGCATTTAATAGGATGATTTCCGTGTACAAAACTACAGTGCAGAGGTTGTTTCAACCGCCTCTAAAATCATGAGTGACCAATAAAAGGGTATGAATGTGAGAAAATGGCATTTTGGTGCCAATGCCAGAAGAAGTGAAAAAAAAACCTCAGTAGCCGGAAAGACACTCCCAGTGCTACTGAAGTTGATAAAAAAGGATACCGCTGACTAATCCTATAGCTTCAGGGTAATGCCAAATTTGCCGCCATAGAAAGCATTGCCACCTCCGAATTCAAGATTGATCCCGAATCGTTCAGTGAAGTAATACCTGCCGCCAACCTGACCGCCTATCCCCAGACCCGAGTTGTAATTGCCGGAATAGCTTTTGGGTGAAGACCAGACAAAGAATCCAAGATTCAGCCCTGCATAAAAATCGAACCTCTCCGGAATACTCAATACCCTGTTAAAGTGATAATTAGCATTCCCGGAAATACCGATGATGCTGTGATCGTAATAGTTGCTCTTCCACTTTTCACGGTAGGCGCGCCAGGAGAATTCTGCCCCAAGGGTGATGTCTGGATGGACGCCGATATCGAATCCACCATAAACAGGAATCCCCCACCCTGAGAGGCCTACGCCAAGATTAAGCTGCGAGCTGCCTACTGGCAGTGAGCCCTGCCCATGGACATAGGCCGAAACAGATATAAAAATAAAAAGTAAAAAGATTTTTCTCATAATAATTAATGTTAGAATTCATGATTGGTCAACCAGGATTTTCCTGGCTGAAGATGCAGGTTTACTCATACCCACTTTTGATCACAGTCTCAATCAATTTGAAACGTCCGTTTTGTCTGATAGAACTCTGCGTATGGGCAGGAATTACAATGGAACTACCAGTCTCCAGCCTGTTTGACTCGCCGTTGATGATAATTTCGGCCATGCCATCAATAACCTGTACAAACGTATCAAAAGGAGTTGAACGATCCGGCAAACCCTGACCTTTGTCAAAAGACATGACACTCACACTCCCCGTGGTTTTCTTCAGGATGGTCTTGATAACGACCGCGTCATCCATGTACTCGATTATTCTCACAGTGATGTGTGTTTTTGATTTTTCAATTTCTTCTTTCCCCATGACCGGGTATTATTTCGTTGTATTGCAATCAGTGTTTTTCGTCAGATGAACTGTTTTAGTAGCCTCTAAAAGTACCGCATGAAAGGCATCCCTTGTGCAAAGTCATATGTAATTAGTTGTTTATATCATGCTGCTTCAGTAGGATATTGATTGCAGTATCCGGATCAAAAAACAAAGGTTATCCCAATGTATCCTGCATGGGTACTCAGATGGGTTCGGTCGATGATGTAGAAGGAATTGGTTACGGAACTCTGGCTGTTATCGCTGATGTCAAACAGCCCCCTTACGCCTCTGTAACCAATGCCAATGCGAAACGTGCGAGCTTCGTTGATGCCGTAGTCAATACCGGCGCCGTATGCTACACCCAAGTCTCCCGCTTTTACCGACAACATTGCGTTGGTGGTGTCTAAGCCTGAGGAAGAGACCTTGGATCCTACGTTGATCCCGATCTGTGGCCCGAGAACCAGATTGAAGTTGACCAGATTGGATCTACCCGTGTTGAGCGAAAGGAGCAATGGAATGTTCAGGTATTGAAGTGTAACCCTGCGTTCAACATCTGCCTCCCTGTATTTCTGACTAACCGAAGTGTACATCAGCTCACCCTGCACGCCCACATTGTCTGACCAAAAAAAACCTAACATTATGCCTGCCCCAAAACCCAGGGTCACCTCACCCTGAACCGTGCCACCTGTAGAGGTCTGCATCTCCATCTGTGAAAATGTTGGCATAAACCTTACTCCAAATATGGCACTCTGCGCTTGGCTTTCAATGGTGCCCGCAATCAGCAATAGCGCGATTGCAAGGGGGAAAATTAACCTTTTTGATAACGTTCTCATAATTTTTTTTATTTTATTAATTCGACCCAAAAGGATTCTCCCTCCAGGCCAATACGATGTGTAGTTTTGCAGTATCATAACCTCCTTGCATCAACAGGAACCAGTGCCCTGAATGATGCGTTTTGTGTTGAGTAGCCTTAAATGAAAAGATGCATTCTTCCTTAAAGAAGCAAGATCAACAGCAGGATGATAAGGATTGCTGCACCCACAGAGATATAGAGTCCTCCTCCACGATACACCTTAAGCTCCTTCTCAATGTCACGAACTTCCTTCCTCAATTCTTTCCTTTCTGACCTCGCAAGAAGGGAGACATCAATCGCTTTGATCTCTTCCAACCGGTTGATCATAAGCTCAATTTCAGGAGGCTCAGTCAATGCATCACCTTTAGGGTCATTGCCCAGTGTAGCATGTACCTCTACGGGAGCTAGAAGCAGTAAGACAATAGCTGCCGCGGCAAACAGGATTAGTTTTTTCATTGTTTTCGATGTTTAGGCATGAATAGTTTTTCATGCTACAAAGATCACCACACCTGGAGTTAAAAGCCTTACATAATTTTATATATGTATTACATAATTCACCTTGTAGGCGATCCTTTGATAGGTCATATTCCTATTGTGAAGACTGGCTTCTGAAGAGATTGGCATCCACTACAGGTCTTCAAGCGCAATACGCTTATTGTGGCTGAGTTTTTTGTAAAAAGATGGGGTTAATCCTGTGACCTTCCTGAACTGGTTTGAAAGGTGCGCAACACTGCTGTAGTTTAACTGGTATGATATTTCCGTTAATGTGAGATTGTCATAAATCAGCAGCTCCTTTACCCTCTCAATTTTGTGTGCAATGATGTACTGTTCAATGGTAATGCCTGTGGTCTCAGAGAAAAGATTTGAAAGGTAGGTGTATTTCAGGTTTAGCTTTTCACTTAAAAAGTCGGAGAAATTGACCTTGATCGATTCTTCGCTGTAATGAATCGTCTCTACCACCACATTTTTTATTTTTTCAACCAGTATGGCATCTTTATCATCCATCAATACCAGCCCTGCTTTCAAAAGAGCCTTTGTCAACAACTCCTTTTGCTCCGTTGTGATGCTGCCTTTGACCTCCACCTCTCCCAGCTCTACCTTTCGGTAGAAAAGCCCCAGCTTATCAAGCTCTGCCATAACAACCAATTTACAGCGGAGCGATACCATATATTTAATGAAGATTTTCAATGGAGCGTTTTCTTGTTGATGATAGTTGGTTTCTGTTTGTGCAAATGTATGCATATTTTTTCGATAAATGTAAAATACGCATAATCAATACATGTCCTATTCAGAGGAGCTGTTTTTGATGAGGGCCTCTCTCATGGCATTTGCTGAGGGGTACCTGCTTTGGATTGTGGTGGTGAGGAGTTTTCGGAGCTCGTTGCTAGCATAATTGTGTGGTGGTTTGGGTAGTTCTGCTTTGGATGATGCTTTAGACAGCACCTCGAAGACTCCATTGGGGATTCTTTGGTCAGTAGGTAGGGGGCGGGTGAGCTGCATGTGCATCACCTTTGGAGGGATGTCTTCTTCCCAGGGACGGCGGCAGGCCATCACCTCCCAGAGGGTGATGGCCATGGCGTACACATCGGTATGGAATCCTGTAAGCGAGGGGAAATTCAACAGTTGTTCCGGAGCGCCATAGAAAAGGGCGAACGGTAGCTTGTCTGTGGGGTTGTCGTGCAGCTCTCCGGGATGACGAGCCAGACCAAAATCGATGATGTGAACCGCTGCCTTTCCGGGCTGGCGGTGGTTAAAGCGGGTGACCATGATATTCTCCGGGCGGATGTCGCAGTGGATATACCCTGCCCGGTGCACCTTTTCGAGTGCCTCCAGGGCAGCCGTGAAGAGGGTGATGTATGCCGCTGTGGAGAGCTTTCTCCGGTAGCGGGGTTGCATCAGGTGGCGAAAGCTGATCCCGTCCAGGTGGTCACGCACCAAACAAGTGATTCCGTTTTGCTTGATGAGCTCTGTGGAGAGCAAGGTGCAGCGTGGTGTCACCTCCGCCTCACGTTCTATGCGATCTGCATAAGTCGGCAGTCTGCTCAGGTGGGGATGGTAACGCTTCACCACCACCTTGGCGCCGTCAGAGACCCTGTAGCCGATGTGGGTGGAACCCAGCTCTCCGGCACTCTTCAATGTGTCGCGCCGGTCTCCAGGATACAGCAGATAACTGTCTGATCCCCCTCTCAGGGTGACAGGCTCTCCTCTGTTGCGACGGAACAGACGTAGAATAGGCATCGGGTCTTCAGGTTATGGATGATCAGAACGGCTGCAAAAGACCAAAATCACTTTGATCATCTGTGAATATCTACAAAGATACAGAAAAGTATGGAATGGTACATCTCTGGGTGCCGGGGTGCAAAAATGCCGGGCCACCTACCGGAGGCAGTTTTTTGGCTGCTGCTCCGTTGATGAACCCAGCGCTCAATGATTCAACGTGTGGGTCTGTTTTTCGAGTGGGACCTCTTTTAATATGTTGAATGCATCATCGTGTGAGACCTGTTGTTTGATTCATTTTCATCGTGTGGAACCCTGTCTCCCGGGTTGTATATAGGGTGGTGTATGATTAGTGCAGTGAAATTCTGAATCCGCCCCGTGCGCCAATCCACCATTTGCTGAAGTAGTTGCCGTTTTGTCTCTCTGCCAGTGTATAGGGAGCCAGGTTGGCAGGTGTATGCTCCGCACCGGGCTTGGCATAATAGCGGTGGTGGTAGAGGACCGGACCAACGAAGAGATTGAAGCGGCAGCTTCTGCCCGCAGTGAAGTTGATCCGCATCTCTGAGAGGCGCTCCCCTTCGTTGCTAAGCCACTGGTTGGTTTCGTGCAGCCAGGTGGTATGCCCTTCGATCTCCAGCGCTGTCTGGTGCGAAAGGGTCACTAAGGTGCCAACACCATAACCAAAGCCGCCAACCTGAACATCCTCAAAAGGCCTCATGCCGAAAGAGAAGATGTTGTAGAAACGCGCCACCCCTATCCGTAGTGAGGCACTGGTGTGTAGTGCATCCGAGCCTGATAATTCGATCTGGCGGTAACCCCCTTTGTTCACCAGACTGAGAAAACCGATGGGAAGACCATTGACCGTATCGGCAATGTTGATGAAACCCACCTGCAATCCATTTACCCTGCGGGCAATATTGATAAAGCCGGCGAGCTGCATGCCGCGAACATCCCTGGCCACATTGGCAAAGCCTGCGATGGAAGTCCCCTGAACACTACCCCCTGCGATATTGGCAAAGCCGGCACCCTGAAATCCGGTCGCATCACCTCCTACCACATTGGCAAAACCGGCACCACGGAACCCATGGGAATTGCCTGTGGTTACATTGGCAAAGCCGGCACCCTGGAAACCATCCATGTTGCCATCTACCAAGTTGGCAAAACCGGCACCCTGGAAACCATCTGAACTGCCCGCCACTATATTTGCAAAGCCGGCACCCTGGAAACCATCCATGTTACCTGAAACAAGGTTCAGAAACCCAGCCGCCATGAAACCTCTGGTCGATCCATGTATAATGCTCATGTACCCTGCCGCATGAAACCCCTCTGTATCTCCCCATACCAAATTGCAAAAGCCTGCCACCTGAGCACCCTGGATCATGCCACGGTTCAGATTGGCAAAGCCTGAAACTTCAAGCCCCTCAACCCCACCAGTTACCCCGCCCAAAAAGTTCAGGCTGAGCCT
>SKPS01000199.1 GCA_007119395.1 Lentimicrobiaceae bacterium | reverse complement strand
TGCCCGCATTTGGATCAGCAAAGCACGCAGCCACTGCCCGGCTAGAAGTTCTATTCCGGGTAAGGTTTTTTCTGATGGACCTGCCACGTTTAATGTACTGATCTGCATTTCTCGCATCCAAAGGCACACCTGTTCAGTGTTTTCAGCATCAGTCGGATCAACCACATAGTAAGGCTTATTCATTTTATCAGCCATCATGATGGTGGTTTGTGTGCCGGGATCAGGAGCTTGCGAGGCGGGGAGTATCACCAACGTGCCATCGCTGTCCCGGACATTCCTCTCTGTGCGTTGCGATCGTGGCACGTTAGGTGCTTCGTGGCTGAACTCGTTATGCGTCTCCTTTAATGGATAATGCAAAGGGATGGTGCCATCCAGTGCCTCACGCCCCGGTGGACACCAACCACCGATCTCCAAACCCAACTCCAGGGCAACATCCAACGCACTGCGGTCAACACCCGTCTGACCACCCGATATGATTTTTCGTAACATCAAATACCCTTTTCTGTATGAGACCTCGAAACGACTCCTTCAAAACCAATACTTCCTGGTGGGCCACACAACAAAAAGGCTCAAAAAGCGTCACCCTTCGCCTCTCTCCTCTTTCGCTCCCTTATCCTCTTCAGTATTCTCTACATCCTTATCCGCTTTCTGATCCACCTTCTTGCCGGGATCAGGGATCGGTTTATCGGCACCTGTTTTGACTTGCTCTTTGTGGTCGGCTTCGGTTCGGGCACGCCCAAGCAAAAAGCCAACAGGTTTGAGCTCAGGAGTGTGTCGGGCAACAATGGTGAACATCGCCACCAGGGGCACAAAAACCACCATCCCGATGGGGCCCCACATGACACCACCGCCAATCACTGTGGCAAACACCACCAATGGACTCAGCCGCACCTCTTTGCCAATAATCAGGGGTTCAAAAACATAACTCTCAACAAGTTGAATGACAATGATAATTCCTGAAAAGAAAAGCGCTTTTTCAAACGACTCAAAGAATACAAAAGCGAACAGTATGGGCAGCAATCCGCTGATAAAAGGGCCCAGGTATGGTATGATGGTAATGAGGCCACTTATGATGGTGATCAGCACAGCATAAGGGAGTCCAAATATGATAAAGGTGATATAAAACAGCACACCCAGCAACAGCATCACCTGAAACCTTCCCCAGAGATAGTAGAACACCACCTTGTTGATATCATAGAGAATTTGCTCAGGATCCTCCAGCTTGAGCCGTCTGATATACATCAACAAAAAATCGTAGATCTTGTCACGATAGAAAAGAAACAGGTAGGTATAAATCAGGATCAGCAAAAAGATCAGCAAGGCATGAAACATGTTTCCTATCAACCGTGTCACAAAACTTTCGAGCCACACTGCAAAATCACCTGAACGCTCCTGCCACATCGCCATCTGGTCTTCAATCGAAATATCGGTAATGTTCGCAATTCGATCCTGAAGGTTGTTTAGCGACTGCAAAAAAGCAGCATGAAAAGTGTTGATATCGGATGCAAAATGGTCAATCTGATAAGCAAATACACCAATCAAAGCACCTGAAACAATAAGCACCAGGCTGGTACTGATGAATGAGGATAGAATACGGTTGGCACCGGCTCGCTCCATCCGCTTTGCCAATGGCATCACCAACGAAGCAAACAGCAGCCCCATAATCAAGGGTATCAGGAAACGGGAACCAAAGTAGAGAATGGCCCCAACGAGCAAAACAAAAATGAGGAACTGGTTGATCTTTGTCAGTCTCTGTATCATATCTTTTACGCTTACTCTATTGACAAAGCCCTGTGCGAACGCCACCCTCCGTGAAAAAGAACCACACCGGCACAAGGCAAATCATTGGTTGCAGACCCATTGTTGATTTCCACGACAAAGATATAACAATCTGCCGGCACAACCCGACACAAATTATCCCTGTATTGGTTCTCTGTCATATTGTATTTATCTATTTAAGAAACATCTTATGTAGGCGATCCCTTAAATTTTTATTGTTATTGATACAAACATATTCCAAATCGCTTAATATCTGCAAGATATTTTTACAAAAATGGTATTTTTTTCTCTTTTTTCTTGCCACTATCTGATTTCTATCTGTATATTTGACAACTATTTTGATCCTGCGCGTTTGGGCAAGCATGAACACTTCCCATGAAGCCCTTTCACCTCAGGTTTTTTTTTTACCATAACCCGGGTAGTGATCCTGCTTTTTTTGGCTGGATTTTCGGGTTAATTGTTTGAGAGGATTTTGACAGCCACCTTCAAAAACCAATACAAGCCATGCCATCAACACTACTCCTTAAGTTCACTGATCTTCTGACCGAAAGCGGTTTACAGACACTATCGGACCAGGTGAATCAGTTATTACAAAATCCTGCCCTGCATGCAGAGCTTGACCTATCACCGTTTACCCTACCGGGAGGTGGGGAGGTGTTACGCATCCCTGTTTCCGTGGCGGAGTCAGGTGATCACTTCACGATGGAGTGGCAGCCACCCGGTGTGGGTGAGGTGCCTGACCTCGACATGAACCTGGGGCAGGTGGCTGCGGTATTGCGTGATGTGTTGATAGAGGTTGACCGGGTGAAGAAGGAGTTGATCAGTTTACAGGTTGCTTTTGACACGGCCATATCGGCGTTTCGCGATGCGATGGAGGATCAATTGGCGAAGATCCCTTTCAAGGTTTCTACGGAGGTGGTGGGTGATGTGAGGCAGTTCCGGTTTTCGCAGGATTTGGAGAAGGATCCTCCTCAGGTGTCCTTTGCGGGTCACACTGCCACCCTGACCAACAGCTCGGTGGTGCTATCCCAGGCGGGCATCTCCAGCTTTATGGCTGAAGGGGATGTATTGTTTCCAGGGCTCACCCTCCCTGACGGATCCGGTCCGTACATCACATCTCTTCATTTCTCAGGCACCCAGGGCAACCTGTTAACCGTCACGGCTGAGAACCTCCCGTTGGCCACCATGCAAGGGTTTCAGGCATCGATAGACCAGTTGCATTTAGAGATCCAGGGGGGACAGGTGCAGGCGGGAAGCAGTGTCAACGGAAGGGTGCTGTTCCCTTTCCTCGAACAAGATGCTGCCGGTGTGCCGGAGCTGCAGCTGAGCGTATTGTATGGCGAAGATGGCAAGATCACCTGGACAGCCCTCAACCCCGAAGGGAAAGGCTTCAGAAAGGGCGGCATCACCGTGGCTTTCGACGTCATCAGTGTAGAAACACAGCCCGGCACTCCACCCAATATTACCATCAACGGAACCCTGCTCCTCGAAGGGATAGAAGCGCAAAACGGAGAACCGCTGGCCACTCCCTTCACCATGGTCTATGATGGCAACACGTACCATTTTACCGGCAGCAACATCACCCCAATACCTCT
>SKPS01000187.1 GCA_007119395.1 Lentimicrobiaceae bacterium | reverse complement strand
TTTGGACCGGGGATTTTTTAGTTCCCGCTGAAAGGCGCAAAAACTACGCAGAAAGGTGCCGAAATCCTAACTTCATGCGCGTTGCAAACAGCAATACGACTTCGTGTGTTTTATGATCATTGAGGCTGCCACTGTTGTTTTTGTGAACAGTGTTCTTTCTGCGCATATCAGCGCAATTTCACCGCATTTCCGCGGGAAACAAACAAAACAAATCCGAAGAAGTACCATGAATATAACCAATTAGGTTTGTTTAACCACATAAGACCACCAAGCCTTTCGCAAAGGCCATAAAGACCCTCTTTGTGTACATTGTGCCAACTTTGTGACCATTGTGGTTAAACAAATCATTCAGTAAATATGTACCCCCTTCGTATGGTACACTCAACCTCCAGTATCGCAAACGCTGTATACGGGATTGTTCTTCGGGTATAAGCACATTATAATCAGCACCTCAAAAAAAAGATTTGGCCTCTTTTTCGGATGTAATGTTGTATATAGGTTATTTTTTTATATTTGTCCTCTGCATGTAGAATGAGACTTGAGTGAATGTTAACAGTCTGATTAGCTACAGCCAACGTATGTGGGTCTGTCGAACCAAATGCTCTCATGACTATCCGTCTTGTTGGCTGCCGTATTACATAGGGCTGTTGTTAAGTAAACTTGCTTATGAAATTACCCAATTCCGGGCAGTACAAAAAGTTGATCAAGAAAGCCGGAGAACTGTTGTCACAAGATGACACAATGGAGGATAATGGGGAATTAACGCAACTTATCAAAGATTTATCCGGCTCATTATCGGAATGTCTTGAACACCGGTGTTTAGGAATGGCTTCTGAACCGATCCCCACAATAGAAGACAAAACAGCCAGTGGTAGGTACGCCCTTCTGTTTGATGATGCTCCGGTGGGTTATGTGGTACTGGATCAGTACGGCATCATTCACGAAAACAATGCTACCTGGAGCAAACTATTGAATTGTGAAGGGGAGGATTTCAGTGGGCAATTGTTTGTTGACCATGTGATTGCTGAGGATGCCTTGATAGTGAAAAGGCGATATGATGCCTTTTACCGCTCTCCGGAAAACAAGCAAATTCAGGTAAGGCTACGCAGGGTTGGTTTACCCCCTGTTTATGTGCGTATTGAAGCCAAGCGGCTCTCCTCTGATATGACAGATGGTGCTGATGCAGATCTGATGGTCACCATAAGTGACATCACCCAAAGGTTGATTGACAAAGAGAAGATTGAGCGGTTACACTCCGTATTGCAGGCAATCCACGAAGTGAATCAGTTGATCATTATGGCATCTGATCCGGAGGTCTTGTTACGGCAAGCTTGTGAAACACTGCTTAAGATCCGTGGATACAAAAAGATTAGTATTGCCATTCAAAAAGAGCATCATCAGACCATCACCCCTCTGGTTCATGCCGGAACGGATGAATTGCGCGATTGGAAGCTAATGCCTGAAGGCAATGGTGATGCCCCGCGTTGCATCATTGAATGCATTGAGGCTGATAATACGGTTGTAGTTGACAACCCTGATGAATATTGTCAAGGGTGTAGATATTTCGATGAAGATGCCAAGCACAAAGGGATCTTTATCCCGATAAAAAAGCAAGACAAAATAAAGGGTGTACTGTCAGCCAATATCACGGAAAATGGAACCAGGGTGTCACCGGAAGAGGTCCATTTGCTGGAGGAGGTTGCAACCAATCTTGGGTATGCATTGGCCAAATTAGAAGTAGAGAATGAGCTGAAAAGAAGTGAAGAGACGCAGCGGATCACTTTGCAATCCATTGGTGATGCGGTGATCTCTACTGACACGCGCGGGATGGTTACCCAAATGAACCCCTTGGCAGAGGAGCTAACGGGGTGGTCGTTGGAGGAGGCCATGGGAAGGGGGATCAACGAAGTGTTCAGGATTTTCAATGCATTGACCGAGCAACCAGCCGTGAACCCAGTAGATGAAGTGCTGGAAACCGATTTGGTGGTAGGACTTGCCAACCACACCAAATTGATTTCAAAGTGCGGGAGGGAGTATCAGATTTCTGATAGCGGGGCCCCCATTAAAGACGATCATGGCCAAACCGTGGGCGTGGTGTTGGTCTTCAGGGATGTTACGGAGGCATACGAGATCCGTGAACAGATCAGGCAGAGCGAAAAGAAATACAGGCTGTTGTTTGAAAACATGACCACTGGGTTTGCTCTGCACGATATGATCTGGGATGAGAATGGGGCTGCTGTTGACTACCGGTTTCTGGATGTGAACCCGGCTTTTGAATCACTGACAGGCCTCAAAGCAACAGACCTGTTAGGGAAAACCGTCAAGGAGGTTTTGCCTGAAACAGAAGAGATCTGGATACGGAAATACGGAGGGGTGGCAAAAACAAGGGTACCTGTCTCTTTTGAGTCCCATTCCAAAGCCATTAAAAAGTGGTTCAGGGTGTTGGCATTTTCTCCGGAACCCAACAAGTTTGCCGTTGTATTCAGCGACATCACGGAGCAGAAGATGGTTGAGCAGAAATTAAGGGAGCGCGAGAGTATGCTAAGCCGTGTGGTGGATATCCTTCCCATCGGGTTGTGGTTTGCCGACAAAGAGGGCAAGTTGGTGCATGGCAATCCGGCGGGGGTAAAAATCTGGGGCGCTGAACCATTGGTGGGGGTAGAAGAATACGGAGTGTTTAAAGCCTGGCGTTTGCCCGACCGGGAGGAGGTGACAGCAGAAAACTGGGCATTGGCACGCACCATACGTGACAAGGTAACCATTGAGGATGAATTGCTTGAAATTGAAGCCTTTGATGGCAAACGAAAAACGATCCTTAACTACACAGCTCCCATCCTTTCGGAAGAGGGAAAACTGTTGGGGGCTGTTGTGGTAAACAACGACATCACAGAAAGGCGACATTCCGAAAAACAGATAAAAAAGCTTTCGCTTGCTGTGGAGCAAAATCCGGTGAGCATTGTGATCACAGACCCTGATGGTGTGATTGAATATGTGAACCCAATGTTTACAGAAATTACAGGGTATTCAGCCAACGAGGTGATCGGAGGAAAACCCTCTGTGCTCAAATCAGGAAAAATGGACGAAGCGGTTTACGTCAACCTCTGGAACACCATCTCTAAAGGGGATCTTTGGAGTGGGGAGTTACACAACAAAAAGAAGAATGGGGAGCTGTTTTGGGAATCAGCGACCATCGCTTGCATCCAGGATGAACAGGGTAATATCACCAACTACATCGGCGTAAAGGTTGACATCACTGAACAGAAAAGAACAGAGACTTTACAACGCATTCAATACAACACGGCCGAAGCAGTGGTTACCTCTAAGGACACAACCCAGTTGCTTGAGGTTGTACGCCGGGAGATGAGTCAGCTCAT
>SKPS01000309.1 GCA_007119395.1 Lentimicrobiaceae bacterium | reverse complement strand
TATCGCGCCAACGAACCCGGATGGGAAGACAGAGACCGGCTGGTGTTATCGATTGGGCACGTTGCGCCTGTTTTGTATGCTACCCTGGCGCATGCAGGTTTTTTCCCTACGGATGAGTTGATGACGTTACGGCAGCTTGGCAGCCGGCTCCAGGGGCACCCCGGTCGTGATCACGGGCTGCCGGGGCTGGAGCTCTCTGCCGGATCCCTCGGACAAGGGCTCTCGGTGGGCGTGGGAATGGCACTGGCTGCTACCTTAAAGAAGAAAAACCATAAAATTGTAGTGGTGTGCGGCGATGGGGAACTGCAAGAGGGCTCCGTATGGGAGGCCGCCATGAGTGCGGCACACCATCAACTGGAAAACCTGGTGACCATTGTCGACAGGAATTTCCTGCAGATCGATGGCAACACATCAGAGGTGATGGAGATAGAACCCCTGGCCGACAAATGGATCTCATTTGGTTGGCGTGTCGTTACATGCGACGGCAACGACATCGAGTCGCTGCTGGAGAAATTGCCAGAGGTATGGAACAGTGACGGAAGGCCCACGCTTTTGATCGCCAACACCACCATGGGGAAAGGTGTGCCGGCAATAGAAAACGACCATGCCTGGCACGGCAAAGCCCCTTCGAAAGAGGAATTGGTTCATTTTTTAAACACGTTGTACTAATGGAGA
Source organism: Lentimicrobiaceae bacterium (assembly GCA_007119395.1). Taxonomy (GTDB): domain Bacteria; phylum Bacteroidota; class Bacteroidia; order Bacteroidales; family SKPS01; genus SKPS01. The sequence goes on along the minus strand of SKPS01000309.1, from coordinate 11,611 downwards.
ACATAAGATACCAGGCGCCACGATGCCGCGCAACCAAAGAGGGATTTGCCGAAGGGTTGCTGGCAGCGGGGCGTAGCCATACAAACCTGGTCGGACTGGGTGCCGACATCACAGCTTCTGTGGGCATGAATCTCTTTGCCAATGCCTTCCCTGATCGCTTTTTTAGCCTGGGGATTGCTGAGCAAAACGGTGCCGCTGTGGCAGCAGGCCTTGCGCTGGAGGGGTTGCTGCCTGTGTTTTCGAATTATGGTGTGTTCTCAGCCCTGCGATGCACAGACCAAATCCGTGTAAGCATCTGTTACAACCAGCTTCATGTAATTATCGGAGGTGCACACGCAGGAATTTCGGTGGGCCCTGATGGCGCGACGCACCAGGCGTTGGAAGACATTGCCATTATGCGGGTGATGCCCGGCATGACCGTCCTTTCACCTTGCGATGCAACACAAACTGCCATGGCCACTGTTGCAGCCATCACACAATGCAATGGCCCTGTGTATCTCCGGTATGGCAGATCGGTAGTGCCCGATTTTACCCCACCCGAATCCCCGTTTACAGTGGGGAAGGGGGAAGTGCTGCACCAGGGTCATGACATCTGTATTGTTGCCACAGGCCATCTTGTGTGGGAGGCGCTGCAAGCTGCCTATGCTCTTCAAAAAACAGGCATTGGTTGCCGGGTGGTGAACATGCACACCATCAAGCCACTGGATCATGAACTCATCGTGGAGTGTGCCAGGGAGTTTCCCGTGATAATCACTGCGGAGGAGCACCAGGTGACCGGTGGACTGGGTGGTGCCGTGGCAGAAGTGGTTGCTGAAACCGGTTCCGGATGTAAGGTGGTGCGCGTCGGTATGCCCGATCGTTTCGGAGAGTCAGGACAACCCGAAGAGCTAATGGAAAAGTACGGCCTCACCGCCGCCAACCTCATAAACTTAATTCATCACCAATTACAAATCCTGAAATAACGATGAAAACAATCAAAATAACCGCTCTGCTTGTACTCCTCACTGTGATCCTTTGCTGTGGGCAGCGCGCCGGAAACAACCGCAACAACCAGCCAAAGGCTGATCCGACATCCGCAGAGAATAATAATCAGCCATCCGAAACCACACCTCCACTGGACAGCCTGGTCGACAAGAACTACCTCCTGGGTAAGTTTGAACCCTCTGCACATCCGCTGTTTGTGAAAATCGACCCAAAATTGACCACCATCCCCAACGGATATGTCAGAAAAGAGGTTCATCAGGCATTTGAAAAGATGCATGCGGCAGCAGCCACAGAGGGTGTAGAGCTGACAATTGTTTCTGCCACACGAAATTTTAATGCACAGAAAAGAATTTGGGAGTCAAAGTGGAACGGAACACGGCTTTCTGAAGGGATCAACCTGACCACCATCAAAGACCCTGAAGAGCGTGCCCGGATGATTCTTAGGTATAGCTCTATGCCTGGCACTTCAAGGCACCATTGGGGCACTGACATCGACATCAATTCGGTGAGCCCCGCCTACTTTAAAACGCCTGCCGGAATGAAAGTGTATAACTGGCTGTCCGGGAATGCGCACCATTACGGATTTTGCCAAACCTATACAACCAAAGACAGCCTGAGGCCAACAGGCTACGAAGAGGAGCCATGGCACTGGTCGTACACACCGGTGTCGTCACAGTTGCTACAGCAGTACCGTAAGTACATCCGCTTCACAGATATCAAAGGTTTTCTGGGTGACCAAACCGCTGAACCGCTGGATGTGATAAACCATTACGTGCTGGGCGTAAATCCGGATTGCAAGTAATCCGTTTTTTTTCTTTAGATTTGCTGGCGTATCAAAAACACCCGACACCGAACAAACATCATCTGAAGCTGGATGATGGCCTGCGTCCGGTGCGTGTGTGTGATCCGGTTACAATGAATGACTAACATGATTCAAAACAACACGGTATGAAGATAGCTGTAGTGGGTACTGGGTATGTAGGACTGGTTACGGGCGCCTGTTTTGCTGAAGTGGGCATTGAGGTGGTTTGTATTGATATTGACAAGGAGAAGATCGAAGGTTTAAAACGGGGCATCATCCCTATTTATGAGCCTGGTTTAGACAAGATTGTAGCCGGCAACGTAGAGAAGGGCCGGTTAAGTTTCAGCACGGAGTTGGCGCCACATTTGCCGGGTTGCGAGGTGGTATTCAGTGCGGTGGGGACCCCTCCCGATGAAGACGGAAGTGCCGACCTGAGTTATGTGCTGGATGTGGCCAGGTCTGTGGGTCGCAACCTGCAGGATTATGTGCTGGTGGTGACCAAAAGCACCGTGCCGGTAGGAACGGCTGCCAAAGTGAAACAGGTGATAGCAGAAGAGCTGGCGAAGAGAGGCGTTGACATCCCTTTTGATATTGCTTCCAATCCAGAGTTTCTGAAAGAGGGTGATGCGGTACAGGATTTCTTACGGCCCGATCGTATCGTGGTGGGTACTGAATCTGCCAGAGCCCGCACACTGATGGAGAGGCTGTACAAGCCCTTCACCGAAAACGGCCATCCGGTTATATTCATGGATGTGCCATCGGCTGAAATGACAAAATACGCAGCCAATGCCATGCTGGCTACAAAAATCAGCTTTATGAACGATATCGCCAACTTGAGTGAGCTTCTCGGTGCCGATATCAACAGTGTAAGGGAAGGCATCGGCAGCGACACACGGATCGGACCCAAGTTCATCTACGCAGGCATCGGGTATGGAGGCTCTTGCTTCCCGAAAGATGTAAAAGCGCTGATCCGCACTGGGACAGAAAATGGTTACAACCTGAGAATCCTGCAGGCGGTGGAGGCGGTCAACGAAAGGCAAAAGTCGGTGATATTCGACAAAATATCCGCTTATTTCGATGGAAACCTGAAAGGGCGGCATATAGGCATTTGGGGGTTGGCATTTAAACCCGAAACTGATGACATGCGGGAAGCTCCTTCCATGGTGATCATCGATCGGTTGCTGCAAGCAGGTTGCTCCATCTCCGCCTATGATCCGGTGGCGCATCACGAAGCCAAGCGACGACTGGGCGATCAAATCACCATTTGCGAAGACCCCTACAAAGCAATCGACCAGGCTGATTGCCTGGTGCTGGTCACAGAGTGGAAAGAGTTTCGTATCCCAAAGTTTGAGCAGATCAAACAATTGCTCAAACAGCCTGTTATCTTTGACGGAAGAAACATCTACAACAAAGAGGAGATGAAACTGAGAGGTTTCGACTATTTCTGCATAGGCATCAACACCCGTTCAACCTAAGAGATTATTATGGCGCATATCCTGATCACCGGTAGCAAAGGGCAGTTGGGTCGGGCTCTTCTGGAGGCCACGGAGGGGGATTCCGATTTAAGGATTACCGCAACAGATACTGACGAGTTGGATATTTGTGATGCCCCATCGGTGGAGGAGGCTTTTGCTCGGTTAAAGCCCGATTATGTGGTGAATTGTGCAGCATATACAGCTGTTGATCAAGCCGAATCAGAGCCTGACAAAGCTTTTGCCATCAACGCCACCGGCGTGAAAAACCTGGCCATCGCCTCCACAAGGCAGAGTGCAAGAATGATCCACATCTCTACAGACTATGTATTCGATGGATTGGGATCAGCCCCCTACCCTGCCGACCACCCAACCTCTCCCCTGTCGGTGTACGGGCAGTCGAAGCTGGAAGGGGAGATTGCTGCACTCTACCACACACCCAATGTGGTGATCATCCGCACCTCATGGCTTTACCATCATGGCGGGAAAAACTTTGTGAACACCATACTGCAGCACGCTGCAGTGAAGGAGGAGCTGAAGGTGGTGTGCGACCAAACCGGCTGCCCAACCAACGCTTCAGACCTGGCGAAAGCCATTGTACAGTTGGTCGGGAATCCGCCACCTGACAACACGGCCAAGGTATACCATTATGCCAACAGTGGAGCTGCATCCTGGTACGATTTTGCACAGGCAATCGTCAAGCTGGCAAAAATAGAGTGCGCGATCCATCCCATCCTCACATCAACACTCAACCTCCCGGCCCCAAGACCCGCTTACAGCGTACTTGACACTTCAGCCATCAGAAACGATCTGGAAATCAGCATCCCCTGGTGGCTGGAATCACTTAATGGTTACCTGCACCACGCCCTGGGTTGATGCTACACCAAAGGGGTGTTCGGCAACACCTTGCCAATCCACCCCACGGCATGTGCAGACCCACTTTTTTTAGTCCATTCGTTGAATCAAGAAATACCCCATAGTATGAAAGAGACAGACCAGACACTGATTGACAAAGCAACAAGCTGGACCCGTGAGCCCTTTGACCAGGAGACCAGGCAAGCGGTGAAACATATGATACAAGAGGGTGGCGATGCGTTAACGGATGCATTCTACCGTAACCTGGAGTTTGGCACGGGCGGGATGCGTGGCATCATGGGGCCCGGCACCAACCGGATGAACAAGTACACCATCGGGATGTCGACACAAGGATTGGCGAACTACCTCAAAGAGCAGTTCGGCGTAGGAAATGCCTCTGTCGCCATCGCGTTTGATTGCCGGAACAACAGCCCGTTTTTTGCGCAAATATGTGCTGATGTGCTGTCAGGAAATGGTTTTGAAGTGTTGGTTTTTAACGGGTTACGCCCAACGCCGGAGCTTTCGTTCGCCATCAGGCACTACAAGTGCCGGGCAGGGATTATGATCACCGCATCACACAACCCGAAAGAGTATAACGGCTTTAAGGTGTACTGGGATGATGGAGCACAGCTCGTGCCACCCCACGATGTGCGTGTGGTGGAAGAAGCTCTGAAAATAGAATCCATAAAACAGGTAATCTGGACAGGGGATCCTTCCCGGATCAGGCAGCTGGGCCGTGAAACTGACCGTCTCTACACCGATCAGGTGAAAACACTAAGCATGCTCAGCAAGGATGTCATTGAACAATACGCCGACATGCCAATTGTTTACTCACCGCTGCACGGCACAGGCACCGAATTGGTTCCCATGGCACTGCAAGCCTTTGGATTCAGCAATGTGTTCTCCGTTCAGGAGCAATCGATTACCGATGGCAACTTCCCCACAGTAGTATCGCCTAACCCTGAAGAGGGGGAAGCATTAGAGATGGCAATCGAACTGGCACAAAGAAAAGGAGCTGACCTGGTAATGGCCACAGACCCTGATGCCGACAGAGTGGGTATCGCTGTAAGAAACCACCAGGGAGATTTCGTGCTGCTGAACGGCAACGAAACGGCCGTGATCATCATCCACTACCTGTTGGAGCAGTGGAAACAAAACCAACGGATTGACGGCAGACAGTATATTGTGAAAACCATCGTAACATCCTATTTGATCGACAAAATAGCAAAATCTTTCGATGTAGAGTGCTTCAATGTGCTTACCGGTTTCAAATATATTGCGGAGGTGATGCGCAATCTGGAGGGTAAAAAGGAGTACATTGCCGGCGGCGAGGAGAGTTATGGTTTGCTGGTGGGTGATTTTGTAAGGGACAAAGACGCAGTGAGTGCCTGTTGTATCATTGCTGAAGCGGCTGCCTTTGCCCGGAGTCGTTCAATGACGTTGTATGGCATGTTGCAAAAAATCCATGCCGACTATGGCTTGTACAAGGAACACCTTGTTTCGGTTACGCGGCACGGCAAGAAGGGGGCTGAGGAGATCAGTGCCATGATGGATCGGTTCCGCACGCAACCTCCTCGTGAGCTGGCCGGTGCAGAGGTGGTTGAGGTGAGAGATTACAAAACCGGTTTGATCACATCAATACCCGGTGATGAGACGAAGCCTGCAGGACTCGCGACATCCAATGTGCTGCAATTCCTTCTCTCTGACGGATCTTTGATCACGATGAGGCCATCCGGTACCGAGCCCAAGATCAAGTTCTATTTCAGTGTGCACGACAACCAGTGGAATCCGAACAAGGAGTCGTGGGAAGAGGGGATCAGCAGGCTTTTAAGCAGAATAGACAAAATACAACTCGCTTTAGATATTTCAAACTAAAACTCCCATCAACTATGGTGAAGCGACAGGTTATGATGGCACGATTGGGCGGGATGCTGCTCTTGGTATGGAGTGCTGTATTGATCAGCGGGTGTGAAGATTTCATCAACCCACCCACAACCAATTACCCGGTATCGATCACCTTCTCAGGCACCATCCGTTCAGCGGATTCTTTGCCCATACCCCATATTATGGTGGTCTTGAAAACCCCTAACAGCATGGATTCCACCACTGCACTCGGTGACCAGTCCGGTGTATACGAGTTTACCCGTTCACTCGAATATGCCGGTCCGAACAGAATGAGCGTAAGGGACATTGATGGCCACGACAACGGCGGCTTCTTCCGTTCAAAAGACACCGTGTTTTACCTTACCAATGAGCAGTACCACAGCCGAAGGGTGCAATTCGACTTCACACTGGTACCGCACTGATCCCTGTTTTCTTTAGATTCCCTATCTTTACACCCGATTTAGGTGTACCTTAATAGAGAGAGGCTATGGAAGAACCGGAAAAAGTGATCAAATCGGGAAAAGTGCTTGAGTTTCTAACCGTTGCCAACGAGTATTGCCTGTTGGCTGAGGAGCCGGGTAAATACCCCCGCGACACACTGCTTGGATACATGCATCGCATACTGCCATTGCTGTATCTGAAGGGGAGTCTGCTGCCTGTTGTCACCCCTCCTGATGAAGAGGAGTTATACGAACGTTTCGTAAATGAAAGCCAATGGGAATCATGCTTTCACGAATGGAAAGAGTTGTTGGGCAAAGAGGACGCTTATTGGAACATCGTTCATCATCATGAACCGGAAGCTCAGCCTGAAAAAGGGAGCGTGGCAGAACTGATCGCCGACCTCTACCAGGACATGAAAGATTTTGTGCATCTCTATCAGAAACCTCTTTCCGCTTCAAAGCTGCACGCCATTGCTGCCTGCCGCTATCTCTTCTATGAAGAGTGGGGTGTGAAGGCTCTGAACATAGCGCTCAGGATTCACCAGGTGATTCACCCCTGTTGCAGCCATGATGCTGAACCTTCTGGTGAACCTTTGTAGGAGGAATCGTGTTGATAGTAGCAATCAATATTGAAAGCCGACGTTATTCCAATGCAACCGTCTGTTATCATGTTGATCGGACGAATGTAGTGGGTGCTCCGGAAATAACAAGATGAAAATTGATAAAAAGAAAATGAGTTTAAACAGCCAGCAAGCAATGAAGCAGCTTTTAGTGATTTCGGTTTTTATGTTTTGTGTATCCCTGGCTCATGGACAATCAGGCAGAAAGATTGATATAGAGTTTCAAGGGATCAACGATTCTGTATTGTACCTGGTGCATTACTATGGTAATTCGAACACCTTGGCTGATACTGCATTCAGGGAACGCTCAGGAAGGTATTCGTTTCAGGGGAGGGCGCTGTTGCCCGAGGGTGTTTATATTTTGGTTGATGAAAGCAAGAGCAGATCATACCTTGAGTTTCTCATAGGCGACAACCAGCGTTTCAGAATCAAAACAGACACTGCTGATATTTATGGGAATCTCTCTTTTTCGCGGTCTCCGATGAACACTCAGTTCAGGGAGTACACGCAATATGTTGTGGCACAGCGCAACAAGGCCAATGAGATCCGGGTTCGGCGTGATTACATCATTGACAGTGGAGAGGAGGAGATTCATCAGGAAAAGATTCGCGAGCTGGAAGCCAAGCTAGAAAAGATTGATGAGGAGGTGAGGGGTCGGCAACAGGAGGTGATTGACCGTGACCCCAACTCCATGGTGGCGGTGCTGCTCAGGTTGCAGTTGGAGCCTCAACATCCATTTGATTTAAAAAACGGCACAAGAGAAGACACCATCAATGCCTACAGGTACACACGTGACCACTTCTGGGATGCGGTTGACCTGACAGATGAACGAAACGTGCGAACACCCCTGTTTCATCAAAAACTAAACAATTACCTCTCAGGGATGGTGGTGCAGCACCCTGACAGCATCATCCTTTACGGTGAAAAGCTCATTGCAAAAACAGTTTCTGCTCCCGACCTCTTCAGGTTTGTGGTGTGGCATACCATCAACATGACGGAGCGCAGCAATGTGATGGGTATGGACAAAGCCTTTGTGCATTTTGCCAGTGAATACTACCTGTCGGGCAAAGCCTGGTGGATTTCTGATGCGGTAAAAAACAGGGTTGCCGAGCGGGTGCGGCGGCTTGAACGCATCTTGATCGGTGCTGTAGCCCCGGAGCTGCAAATGTGGGACACCAACAGGGTTACCACCTCATTGCACCGAACACAGGCAGAATACCTTATTCTCTATTTCTGGGATTACGACTGTGGCCACTGCAGGCGAATCACGCCCGAGTTGAGAGACTTCTACCATGAAATGCGTGAATACGGGGTAGAGGTGTTTGCCGTTTGTACCAAAACCGATCTGGATAAGTGGAAAGAGCACATCGTCAAGTACGAACTCGACTGGATTAACGTAAACGGAGGGTACTCTATCAACAGATACGATACACTGTACGATATCATGGCCACACCGATCATCTTCCTCTTAGACCGTGACAAAAAAATTCTGGCAAAAAGACTGGATGTAAGGCAGCTACGAAACTTTATCACCCAGGATATTGAGCAACGTCGCAACCGTGATGGGGTAAAGCGCGAAGATTGACGCTTGGATACTTCACTAGCTTAGAAACCATTGCGGGCTTAAAACGATTACGCACCAACCCATACATCACCACTTACAACAAACGATCCGGAGACGGTGAAGATCCATCCGCTTTAAAAAAGCTGCGATGAATGCTCTGCCGTCTGCGGATCGCATCACTCCCGAAAGAAAGCCAGGGTCCGGAATCAAAGGTTCCGCACCCCCTGCCACACGGTTAAGGTTCAGTGGTTGTGAACCTATAGATGTTTTCGGGTTCGTTGTTCGGTGCATACGCCATGGAATCCTCGGTGATGTACTTAAAATAGAAAACCAGTGGAGGGTAACCCGGTATTTCAACAAGCATTGAGTCTCCAGTATTGTACCAATGGTATATCCCATTGTTCACCATCTGATTGTGGTGGATCCACTCAAGCTCCCCCGTGACAGAATCGGTAGGTGTAAAGAAATGGTCACCGCGGAACTGCGCCTGATTATACCACCACTTGCTGTATAATTCGTGGTACTGCCCCATGGGGTGTTGCTGCCCGCCATTATCACCATTGTCATCCTTTTTGCAATGGGCGAATGCGATGAGCATGCCTACAACAAACATCAAAATGAATCCTCTTTTCATTACGTTTTTCTTTTATTAGGTTTGAATAATTGGGTATTAATCTGTTCTGTTATTTTTTTCGGGTTGATGTTCATCTCTCAGGAGATCGTTAACGGTTTTTACCGGATTAAAAGTAATCAGTGGCACTTCCACAAAGAGGGTAAGCCAGTTTGCCATGGCCCCGTTCCACAGTCCGGGATGCTCGAGTGCTTTCAGCACCTTTCCCTGATGCGATTTGGTGGATATAAAAGCAGTTTCGGGGTCAGCGTATTTGTTCAGGTCAAACCGATTCCTTTTGTAATCGGTAATGGAGCACACCAGATCAACAGGGTTAAAGTGCGTTGCTGATGCGGCAATGGCTTTTTGCCCCGGGTCTTCCGGAGACACCTGTGCTGACTCAATGATTTGCAGCGAAACCCCTCCATTGCGTTGCTCTGTCCAAAATGGTCCACCTCCCGGTTCTCCGGTGTTTTTCACCATACCGCACACCCTGATGGGGCGATGTAGAAACTCTCTGATGATGGAAGGGTTAGAATCTTCACCGGATGAGAAACGATGATTGAAAGTCTCCTGTATCCATAAAGATGACTGCTGCAGCTCTTCGGCCGTGACACCACGGTCTATGGCCTCCAGAATCGCAGTGGTACGCTCCCGAACCTGCAACAGCAATCCGCCCAGAATCCGTTTCCACTCAAGGTTTTGCAACTCGATCTCCTCGGAACACACATTGTCAATGTTCTTGATGTGCACGATGTCTGCATCCAGCCTGTTCAGGTTATATAGCAACGCGCCATGCCCACCCGGTCTGAACAACAGGGTGTCATCATGCTGAAGAAACGGAAGGTTGTCGGCGGTGGCCGCCAGGGTGTCTGTTGTCTCTGCCTGTACTGAGTAAGAGATCTCATAGGTTCTGCCAAACCGCTCTTTGTAGATTGGGAGCTTGTGCTTCAGGGCACTTTCAAACCACTCTATGTGTGCGGGAGACAGTGTAAAATGAATCGACAAAGGCTGTTGGTTTTCGGGGATGAGAGATGCCCACTCTACCAGGTGCTCTTCGAATGCCAAACGAGCTTCTTCACCATATCGATGAAAAGGGATCAGCGCCTTCGGGAGGGCGCCAAGGTGTAATCCATCTTCAGTGAGCATCACCTCAACAAAATGCCTGAGAGATTTTACGTCATCAGGGTGTTCGGTTTCAGGATATTTGTTGTTAACAGCATTTTTCAGGTCGTGGTAAAATGGCATTTGGTGCATTTCCCGTGCAAAAAGCTGAACCGGCTCCGGCAATTGATCAAGCGTTGCCTCGGGTGGCCATTCTGCTTCCAGAAACCCGAACAGATCTTTGAACATGCGTGTAGCAGCACCTGAAGCGGGCACAATTTTGATCGCATCATACCGAATGCTGTGTTGTTGAAAAAACTGTTTCGCTTCATTGCACTGTTTCTCATCAAACACCAGGATTCCGTCACCAGCTGTTGCCGGACGGTTTAGCCGGGCATACTGCATGCCAACGCGAAAACATTCGAGTTGCCGCAGCACCTCTGACTCGGAAATCCCTTTACGGGTCAACTGCGCTTTCTGTATCTCTTTGAATTGGAACATAAAGAATTGATGGTTCGGGCATGAAGGCAATAAGCCTCTTTTTTTTTCGGCACTAAGATATAGAAAATGTAAATATCAGAGAGGGTGGGTTTTATTTTTAGTGTGAAATTTTTGTTTTTTGCGGAAAAAAATATTCCTACCTTTGCAGCCCCGTTCTAATAGATAAGCTGAGTTGGTGTACTAAGCCCAGGTGGCGGAAATGGTAGACGCGCATGGTTGAGGGCCATGTTCTCGCAAGGGAGTGCAAGTTCGATTCTTGTCCTGGGCACTTTTCCCCTGCACCAACAAAGCGTAATGCCCAGATGGCGGAATTGGTAGACGCGCTAGTTTCAGGGACTAGTGTTCGCAAGGACGTGCAGGTTCGAGTCCTGTTCTGGGCACAACAAAAGAGAGCTCCATTGTGGATGCTCTCTTTTTTTTGCGCTGAATGCTTTGTTGATAAGAGGTTTAAGGAGGTTGAGATAGGGTTGAAATAGGGTTGAAGGATGTTGAATTTTTTGTGTTAACCAGTTGGAAAACAGGTTTTTTACCACTCACTTAGGCCCCAGAGGACCACTGAGAACAGCCAATAGCCAAAAGCCAACACCCAAAAACCAGACTTCACGGGACAATCGGCTCAGTAATTAAAAAGAAGGGGGGCATCTTCGCTATGAAGAGTGCCCCCCTTTTACCAAGAGGTATTGTGGTTTACAATCAGTTCCTGATCACCATTTTACGGGTGAGTCGTTGACCATTGTATTCAACATAGTAGTAGTAGATACCTGATGCCAGTGTT
>SKPS01000127.1 GCA_007119395.1 Lentimicrobiaceae bacterium | reverse complement strand
TAAGGACAGGGTAATCGTTAAAAAGGTTCATATACCAGTCAGGTGAGTACACATCGTTGGGTGCATAGGATGAATCAATTGACCAGTAGCTGCCCGGATGAAACAGGATTCCGAGCCCATCCATGAGTGTCATGCTGTCGAGGGCGGAGGTGAACACTGCACCGCTGCCGGGGACGGCATTGACGTATGATCCTGTATGATGGGATGCCGACAACTCATTCCCCATCACCGCCAGCATTCCCAGAAGTTGGGGATCCCTGTCGTGGTAGCTGCTGTCCAGAAGCGAAAAGCCTGTCCACGGCCAGGTGATCAGGTTATGATCTGTGATGGAGAGGATATGATAACCTGCATTGTAATAAAGATCCACCACCTCATGCGGATGGAAAGCGCCATCGCTCCATGTAGTGTGGGTGTGGAGGTTTGATTTATATTGGTTATAAGCATGCCAGTCTACACCCTGGTATGGGTTTAGGGCAATTGATCTCGGAGTTTGAGAGTAAGCTCCGTGGGTGGCCATCAATATCATCAATATCAATAACCAAAACCTTCCTGAAGAGTCAGAACAGTTCGCTTTCCCCGGAATGAGAAGCGGTGTGCATTTCGAACTGATATTGGCAGATAATTCCTTAATTTCTTGCATGATACAAACCTAACAGATTATCATTATGCTGCCTCATCACCATGATTTCACACAACTTCATTTGGCATTTAATGATTTGGCCTGAACCTGATGCATCCTGAAGCCGGTTGGAGGTAACCTCTACCCCTCTTTCCCTTCTATGTACTCTGTCAGTTTGCCAAGCGCCACCACGTAGCTGCCAAACTCATTGTCGTACCAACCCATGATTTTGGCATGAGTTACAGGGATATTGATATCCTGCACGGTATCAATACCTACCGAAGCAAGGATGTCGTGGGGAACTTTCAGAAACCCTGTTCGTGTGTGTGTTTCATGCCCCTCAATGGCAATGGCTGCTTTGAATCCGATCAGGTCAACCGATACATTTTGCTTTTTACTGAAATGGAGCATCCCCTTTTGGGGTCCCGCTGCAGCCCTTTGGTAGATATCATTGATATAGGTGGCATTAATGACCGGATCTCCATTACCATTCATGCGTGAGTTGAAGGTGATGTTGAGTGCAATGAGTGAAACGGTTGAAGTGGGTATTCTGACTGAGTCGGCCATAAAGCCGAAATTGATGATTTGCGGGAGTACCTTTTCGAGTGTGGCTGCTGCACCGGTGGTTGAAAGGATGATGTTGTTGAGTACTGAACGGTTTTTCCTCAGGTCAGAGGTACCTGTTGAGGGTACGGCATCGAGCACACTTTGGGTATTGGTAGCCGCATGTACTGTTGACATCGAGGCGGTAAGCACATTCATGGTTTCCACATCTTCGAGCAGAGGGAGCACCATATGAGCCAATCCGGTGGTGGTGCAACTGGCCGCTGAGATGAGATGGTGCTTCGCAGGATCATACTGCAGGTGGTTCACTCCGTAGATCATGGTGGGCGCATCGACCGTATCGGTTAACCGCTTGTCTTTGATTTTAAAAGGAGCACTGGCAATCACCCGCTGCGCACCCGCGGTAAGGTGTCCCATCAGGCTCCCCTTCGGGTCATCAGCAGATACCGTGGGATCCAGAAAACGACCGGTACAATCAACGACAATCCGCACATTCTCCTGCAACCAATTGATGTTCTTGGGATTACGCTCCTTACGCAAGATCTTCACCGGCATGCCGTCAATCTCAAGCAAGCCCAGTTCAGCATCAACAATCGATATGTTGCACTCTTTTCCGGAATGACCATACAGAAATCGCCCCAGTGGACCATACGTGCTGTCGGAACCAATCGTGTGTACCAGGTCATCGAGACTTTTTCCCACTTCACGACCTACATTGATCACCACACCATCAAAATGGCGTGACATCAGATGATACCATAAGGTAAGTTTACCTATTCGACCTAAACCGTTGATGCCTAATAACTTCTTTTCGCTAACTGATATATTCATGATGCAAAATCTATTATATTTATGTAATACAGTGATTCTCCTTAAGTGATACCACGAGCTCGCCAATCTGCCAACCATCACATGATGAGTCAACCAAGGCATCGATACCCGGTATCAAAACAACAACAACTAACACATATACAGGTTTTTAAAGACAGATAATATAGTAAACCATCATAAAAAAGCAAATATAGCAAAAAACGCAACACCCATTAACATCCGGGTCAGATGGTTTTCATTGGGTAGTGCCCTTTGTATACCATTCCGAGTGCTCCATCGATTGCCACATGGTCAAACGGTTTAAAGCCGATCCCGCTCAGGGTGCACTTTTTACCCCGCTCGTCGACCACCAGGTCGGTACAGTTCACCACGCAGATTTTTCCAAGGGTAGCAGCCGTGACGGCGGCGTGTGAGGTGGCTCCACCTTTAGCGGTGAGAAGGCCATCACACTCAAAGATCATTTCAATGTCGTCAGGCACCGTATCGGGTCTTACCAGGATACTCTTTTCACCGGGATAGTTGGCTTTGATGGTGTTGAGGTCTTCCATATCAAAAGCGAGCAGCCCGTTCATCACTTCGGTGCCGATACCGATGCCACACCCCACCCGCTCCATTTTATGGTTTGGGGTTGAGAAGATGACCCTTTTGTCGGGCCTGGATATTGACATATCGCGTGTTTGCAGTATGTAAAGGTCCTCCGGTTCAGATGTCTCAAAAGTAAACTCAATCTCCTGGTGGCTGAAATCGTGTTCTTCAATCAGTTCACGTGCATACTCTTCGAGCTTTTGGTAGATTTTCGGAAACGCTGATTCCAGTGAGAACGGGCTTTTGGTGTAGTACTTTGCTCTCTGGTGTTCACTCACGGGCAGAGTATTCACCAGTCCGGCCACAATGTCTTCCCCCTGACTAAGGAATGAGAAGTCGCCGGTAAGTCTGATTCCCGGTTCACTTTCGTGCGGGTCACGTGTAAAGAGCACACCGGAGCCCGATTCACGGTGAATGTTACCAAACACCATTTGTTGCACAATCACGGCTGTACCCCACTCGTCGGCAATGTGCATATGGCTTCTGTAGACATGGGTTCTGGGAGTATCCCACGAGCTGAAGACCGAGATGATGGCCTGCCTCAGCTGCAGGAAAGGATCCTCCTCGAAATAGACTTTGTTGTCAATGAGTAGTTGTTTGTAGGTGTATGCCATTTCCCGCATGATCTCATCCGGGAAATCAACCTTCTGCTTGATGTTGTATTTGTTTTTGAAATCGATCATGATCTGATCAAAATCGTTCCGGTCGATTCCATGCGACATGCCCCATGTTTGCAAAAGCCTCCGGTAGCAGTCCCAGGATGTCCAGCCAAAATTATACTCCTTGCTGAGTCTTTCGGTTATTTCATCATTCATGCCTACGTTCAGGAAGGTATTCATCGCTCCGGGCATGGAGATGGCAGATCCTGACCTCACGCTTAGCAGCAAGGGGTTTGTGGGGTCGCCGAACCTTCTTCCCGTCAGAGCCTCCAGCTCATCAATATGCCTTTTGATCAGTTGATCGATCTCGGTGTTGAGCACCTCCTGCCTCAGGATAATCTCTTTCCTTCGGAACACTTCAGTGGTGAGTACAAACCCCGGAGGCACCGGGTAATCGTTGAGGTATAGTTTCTTCAGATAGTATGCTTTGGAGCCGAGAAACACCTGGTTGTCCATCGCCGGAGTCTCTTTGTAAACAGGACTGATCACCATGCCCGGGTCATATGACATAATGCTTCTGATGTCTTCGGTTGACATATCGGTGACCATCTTTCGCAAGTTGGTGTGCACAATTCCTGTGAAGTTGTCTATGTGTTGAATCAGAAACGAAGAGAAGAGCATGTCGCGGTAGAACATTTCGGCCTTTTTGTGGACAAAGGTTTTTGCCGCTTTCAGATCCGGTTTCATTTCACTGGCGAACAGTTGCGGAACAACAATCCGAAGCAGGTCATCATAGGGTCGGATAAAATATTTGTTAATAATCTCCTTCACGTTGTCTTCCATAAACCGGAAGATGTTGATGTATTGCTTCACGGTAAAGCTTCCTGAGGTGAGGCTGTATTGCAACATCTGAAGGTTCGAGTTCAGCCCCTGGTTGGAGATACCATCCAGCTCCAGCCCCTTGTACATCAGGTGAATCACTGCATTCACCTCTTTGAGGGTTTTGGCAGTGATATAGTCAGTATTGATGCTCGCCACCAACTTCTCAATCAACAAGCTGGCTACTCTTTCCAGACGAAATGTCAAGCCCAGTGCCTCAAACTTGGTTTCACGGTACTGACCATACATTGAAGGGATACCAAAGGCCACATGCCTTTTGTGGTAAATGTTCTCCCAACCCTGAGATATAGCCGGATCAAAGATGATGTTGTTGAGCCGCACCATAAAATCATAGATTATCTTCAGTGCTTCAGCGTGTTCGTTGGTATCCAGGTGGTGCTTTAACTGCGAAATCTCCTCATTGCTGAAAAAGGTGTAATGCTGCAACACCCCGATGATGTTTTCTGAATCAAAAGAGTATTTCTCTTTGAGCAACTGATACAGTTTGATGATTAACAGCACCCTCTTGATATCATTTTCAGTGTGCCCTTCAAGATTTTCAGCCAGTTGCCTGATTTCGGTTTCATCCGCCTCTATTAACCGGTCAACAGAGGTATGGGCCGCAGCACACATGGCCCTCATCACCTTGTGCACACCCTGCACCCATCTCCCTTTCGGATCTATCGTGGTCAGTACATTCTTGGGAACCATATGATCCAACCGGCTCACCTCCGGCGAAAACCAAAACCGGATAATCTCATAGGTGATACCAATGTGGGTGTTGTTCCCTTCGGTATGTATCTGCTTTCGTAAAAAGTGTATCAGCTTGTCGTTGCGCTGGGATATCTCGTCGATAATCGTGGTAACATCACGCAGCTCCCCTTCGGCACCAATCTCGTTAAAATAGACCGGGAAAATACGGGTTAACTGTTTGACTTGCTTATAGATCGGAGATATTTTGGAATTCAGCAGTTTGGTCACATCGCGCTGGAACAGATCGGTATCAAAGATAAAAATCCCCCCCAGCCTAAGGTTGATAATCAGTGCTGAAAGCAGCCTCTGCATCATCTCAGGGCCATACTCAATCAGCTCAAGCCAGATACGGATATTCTTCACATGGTTTTTGTCAACCTTTAACTGCCATTCATCGGTGAGGTAGACCACACCCGGGGTAACAAATCCCAGCCGTATCAGTTTCTCTTCAAAATAGTGTATTAACTCCAGGTTCTTGCTGTTGATAATCTCCTTGCCCAGTGTCAGAACAGAGTCCAGCACCATGGTCATATAGTGGTTTCTGAACTCCTCAAACAGCACAAAGAGCTCATCAATCGATTGCCGGATCTGCTCAGGGGTAAGCTCTGTGCTGATGTTCCTGATCACCTTGTTCAGATCCCACAAGAGGTAATCACGCTGATACACCATTCCGGGGAGATGCATCAGGTAGAACAGGTAATGGAACTTCTCTGTGGATTTGTTGAAGCGATCGGTAAATTTTCTGAACTGGGTCGCTATGTCGTTGAATGACATGGTGTTTTTGACCAGGGAATTCCAGTCACTCACCCCTTCAAGTCGCTCGTGCAACCCCGCAAAGAAAGGGGTTCCCACCATTTCCGATTCTTCCCTGAACGGATGGCTTAGCTTTTTGTAATTGACGGCATACCACTCTTCTATTTTGGTGGTTGATTCCCAAAACTCAATGTTGTATTGTGCCACCTTTCGTGTGAGTTCAAAAGCCTTTTGCGCCGATGGTTCCATCCTGCCTGCACGCCCCAGGCTTTTGATCCAGAACCCCATATTACTGATGTAGCTGAAGCGATGCTTTTCAAAATGCTTTGCAAGGATTTCTAATCCTTGGTTCAGCGGCTGGAATGGCACCGGATCGGAAGCGGATAGCTGGTCAGTAAACCCCAGCATATTGTAGACAACCTGTTTGGCGATGTCGTCAGAGAGCTCCTCAGAAAGCAAGGTGTCCATCAACCCCAGGATTACCAGAAACGCCCGTTCACTTTCAGGGTGTTGCTGGTAAAGCCAAAAGTCTCCGATGATGAGGTTGGAGAGTTGGGCGGCCACATCGGAACGGTTTGAATATGGGTGATGAAACTCATTGAAAAACTCGGCCGCTCTTTTGTGGATTCCCCAGTATTGTGCAGAGAGGGAGATGAACCATTGATGCTCATCGGGGATGACGATTTCTACCTCACGTGTTTGCGCCAGGTTGATCTCCAGTGCTTTCGATTGTATCTCTTGTTGGGACATGATGATCTATTTCAGGTTATTCCGTTGGATAATGAGTTTCAGCAAGTCAAGAATGCGGTGTGCATAGCCGGTTTCGTTGTCGTACCATGCCAGTATCTGCACGAAGTCATTGCCGATCACCTTGGTAGAGAGTGCATCAAAGATGGCAGAAGCGGGATGTCCTATCACATCACTGCTTACGAGGGGGTCTTCACAGTATGCCAGGTAATGTTTAAGCGGCCGTAGTGAAGCTGTTCTGAAGGCATCATTCACGATTCGGGGGTTGACCTCGGTATTGAGTTGTGCTGTAAGCTCCACAAACGAACCAGCGAGGACAGGCACCCGGGTGGCAAAGCCGTCGAAGATGCCTTGCATTTCAGGCATTACACGGGGAATGGCCTGAATGGCGCTGGTGGTGGTGGGGATGATGTTTCCAACAGCAGCCCTCGCGCGGCGAAAGTCACCGTGTGGACCATCCAACAGGCTCTGGTTATTGGTAAAAGGGTGCACGGTGTTCATAAAAGCACGCTGCAAGCCAAAGGCCTCGTTCAATACCTTTAACATCAGCGCCACACAATTCGTGGTGCACGAAGCATTCGATACCACACGATCATCAGGCGTTAACTGCTCGTGGTTTACCCCCATCACCAACATCCTGTCAACCTCATCATCAGCAGGACAGGTAAGGATAACCCGCTTCACTCCATTGTGAATATGTTGCTGCAGCAAATCCATGGTCTTAAACTTCCCGCTCGATTCAACAACAATTTCAGCATTGCTCAAACTCCAGGGGATATGAGAAGGGTGGTGCTCATGCGTCATCAGAATCTCCCCCCCTCTGAACAACACCCCTTTGGGGTAAGGAACAATCTCGTCGTTAAACCTTCCATGAACGGTGTCGTATCGCAACAAATGAATCAATAACTCATTGTCTATCTTATCATTAATATGCACTACTTCCATACCAGGCGTATCTGCAATGAGTCGGAAAACCAGCTTCCCGATACGCCCCAAACCATTGATCCCTATTCTTATAGCCATCTCTCAGTGATTAAATGGTAGTTTGTGCAAAGATACGGTTTCATTCCATTCTGTGCTTTTGCCTGATCAAAACCATTCATACACGAGGTGCAGAGAGGCTGAGGTTCCCCACGGTTTAACCACGGCTTAACGATTTCTTGATGAAAATCTGCTATTTTTGCTGCTGATTTAAACAATACACACATCAACATGGCAACACACCGTCTGTATATTACCCGTCTGTTTATCGCGATCTGTCCAGTGATCATCCCATTTTTACTGTCCGGTTGCTTGCTTGCACAACCTGAGGTGAGCCGATCATCCTATGAGTTGAAACCCGGAGCGGCTACCACGCACCAGCCTGAACCTTTGATTCCGGATGTTGAGCCAGCCTCGCGCCCTAAAAACATCATCCTGATGATTGGCGACGGGATGGCGATTTCCCACATCACTGCCGGCATGGTAGCCAACCATGGCGATTTATACATGAGTCAGTTCCAACACATTGGGCTGATGACCACTCACCCTGTCGGGGAGCTGGTAACCGGATCGTGTGCAGCGGCCACTGCCATGGCAACAGGGCACAAGACACTGAACAACCGGATCGGTATCGATGAGCACGGAGAGCCCCTTACCAACATACGGGAGATATTGGCCAGGCACGGAATACGTACCGGGCTGGTCGCCACTTCCACCATCACGCATGCCACCCCTGCCGGCTTTTACGCCAGGCAGCCCCACAGAGGGATGAAAGAGGAGATCGCCCGGGATCTGGTCGATGCCAATGTAGACCTCTTTATGGGGGGTGGATTACGCCATTTTACAGAGCGAAAAGATGGTGCTAACCTACTTGATGACCTGGCAAACAACGGCTACTACATCGATACACAAACCGTTGCCATAGACCCTGTGATCACCGTTGACTCTCTCTTCGCCAGGAGCAGGTTCGCCGGTTTGTATGCACGTGGGCATCTCGCTAAGGCAGAGAACGGACGAATCCAATTCCTCCCAATGGCCACACAGAGTGCCATCAGGTTCTTAGACAATGAACATGGTTTCTTTTTGATGATAGAGGGTTCTCAGATTGATTGGGGCGGACACGCCACAAACACCCAATACATCGTAGAGGAGCTGCTCGACTTCGACAGGGCTGTGGGTGAAGCGCTACGCTTCGCCCTGGAAGATGGGAACACCTTGCTGCTGGTCACTTCAGACCATGAGTGTGGTGGCATGGCCATCGAGAGTGGTGACTTCTCCAGTGGTAGCGTGGTGGCAAAATACACCCATGCCGGTCACACGGGAACACTGGTTCCCATGTTTGCCTTCGGACCGGGAGCTGAACTGTTCACCGGATTCTTCGACAATACAGACCTCCCAAAACGGATGGCACTACTCATGGGTGTTGAGCTACCTGGCATGTAATATTTTGATGGCAAAACTTTTATAGGCTGACCAACCGGACCGGTCTGTAACACGCACCACCAAATGGTAATCACCCTCATCGTATGGCCCTGCATCATTGCCTGATGGCAACACCCATTCCATGTCAGCCTCGTAAAACTTCAACCCCGAGGGGATGGGATAGTCCTGAATAAAAACCCATGGATTAACAGGGGGCTTCTTTGGGTCTAAAGGGCACGGTATACCCTCTGTTGTGTGGGAATGGTGATCAAAATTATGGTGAATGTCAAGGTTAAACGCGCCTAACTCCACGTCATCGGAAAAGTTCATCCTGAAGTGAAACACCTCGCCAAAAAAGAGGGTGTCGCACGCAATGGGAGAGGCTCCAGAAAAGTCAAAATGTATCTCCGGCTTCACCATGTCCACCTCCTCACGGCTGCAAGCCGTGAAAAAGTGGACGGTGAATACCAGAAGAGACAACATCAACCCAAAAACAGATCGTTGCCTCATAGCGTTTAGGGCTCTATCACTTCAAACTCTCCTTCAACTTTCACCTCATTCCCCTCCTGGTCACGCACCTTAAAGTGGAGGTGATACTCACCAAGGGCAGCATCGGCAGGCACATCAACGTGCTTGTGGAAATGGGCATTCTTCAACCCCTTGAACTCAGTGTAGGTCTTGTCCAGCTCCCACCCCTCTCCAGTGCCTTCAAAATGGATCTCCACAATCACTACATCAATCTTCCCCTCTGCCTCAATCCTCGCCTCAATGTGAAGATCGTCACCCTGTTCCACTATGTGGATGTTGTCTTTTCCAATCTCAAAATCAGTGATTACCGGTTTTGCCGGGTCTTTACTACATCCATAAAAACCTGTAACAAGCATCAACGATGCAATCCAGACAACCAACACTCCTTTTTTCATAGCATAAATAATTTAATAGGTTAATAAATAGAATGGTTTGATTTAGGTTCTGTTTTTGTTTGTCTCATGGGCTCCTTTTGACCTGTTTCCCTCCGTTGTTGAAAAGGTACGCTCAAGGTAAGGAGCACATTTCTACCGGGTTCCGGCAGGTTGATGAGCCGGTAATAGCTGGTATGCCGGTAATATTTTGAATTAAACAGATTATTCACTGAGAGTGTGATCACCGGCGACAGGTTTGCGAACCCGAGGGTTGCGCCTGCAGAAAGGTTCAGCAGGGCATACCCCGGTGTCTCCCACTCGGGTGGTACAATACGGTGTTGGGATGCTACCCATTGCACATCAGCTTGTATCCATGGTGTTTTAATGCTTTTTATGGATGAGCCGGTTGCTTTCAGGTTCCACCGTGAAGTCAACGGTGGAGAGAACGGTAACGGGTAACCGGTTTTCTCTCCCGACAACTGTTCAGACCACACATATTCGATCATTGCTCCTGCTGTAAGCCATTGGTTAACTGCTACCTGCGCAAAGATCTCTCCTCCCCAGCGAAACACTTCACTCTCTGCATAGCGGTACACCTGCTGCCCATTTCCATAGAGCCGGTCAAACTCCCATGTTGGGTTCAGGTAGATGTAGTTGGTGAAGTTGTTCACGAAAGGGGAAAACGAAATGGTGGCTTTGGCATGTTGCCAACTGAGGCCCATGTCTAGCTGCCAGGAGACTTCGGGGTTGATATTTGGGTCACCGATCTGGTAACTGAACTGGTGATAGTTCACTCCGTGTGAAGCGAGCTCGTGTGCCATCGGCGTGCGGAACCCTTTGCCGAGGTTTACCCTGAAAGAGAGATCTTCCATGTTGAGATTATAACCTGCCGACCAGGTAAGGTTGTGAAAAAGGTGCTCTGCAGCAGATGACCTCAACAGGTGCTTGTACACTGTGTCGCTACCTACCGGTACGGGAGAGCGGAACCAATCAAAATGCTCTTCTGTATGCAATCTGCTGTGGTCATAGCGAACTCCTATGTGGAGAACCTGCCTGTTGGACAAGTGCTTTTTGCCGTACAGAAAAACACCTGACTGCCATTGTGAGTAATCGGGGATGATAAAGCTTCGTCCATCGATGCGGTTTTGCTGGTATTCACTGCTTACACCACCATGCATCACCACGCCTTTGCTAAAGGCACGGGTGACCCTTAATACCATAGAGAGATGGTCAAGGTTGAAGGCCCTCTCCAGGGTGGCCGGGTAGTGGGTTGTATCAGGGAATAATGCCGGCATAAACCCATGCTGCGTGTAGGCACTGTGCTCTTCACGACGGTTGTGCTGGTATCCGGTTTTGAACACAACAGTGGAACGATTCCCTGAAACGATGGTGTGGTTGATCACCTTGGTATGTGCCACCTGATGAAAAGGGAGCAGAATGTCTCTGAAGCTCAGATCGTGCAACGCGGTATCAACACTACGAGGCTCCAGCCCATGGGCGTGGGCAAAAAACCCGCCTTTGCTGTGCACATAGCTGAAAAAGGTGCGGTTGCGCACCCTCCCCTTTTCAAAGCCACCCGACCAGTGAATACTCTGCTCCTGCCCTGCCGTATTCCGCAAACGCCCCTCTTGCAATGGCACCTTGTAACTGTATATGTCAACATGTGTTGTTGGCACACGGTAATCACCAAAACCTGACAATGAGACACGCAACGAAGAGTGGAACTGGTTTCGTCTGGCATAGAGGATCACCGATGTGGCAGCAAGTCTGTTGTTAGACGCCGCAAACAGGTTCACTTCACCACCCATCATATCACGAGGAGGCACAACATGGTGATCTACCAAAACCACCCCTCCCAATGCATCCGATCCATACATCAGCGATGCCGGACCTTTGATCACCTCTACCCGGTCAACGGCATACTGGTCAACCTCCAGCCCATGGTCAGCACCCCATTGCTGCCCCTGATGCCTGAGACCATGCTCCGCTACCAATACCCTGTTAAAACCCAACCCACGAATCACCGGCTTCGAATGGCCACTACCAATATCCATCGACTCCACGCCGGGCACCCTGCTCAACGACTGCATCAAACTGCCACCCATCTGTTGCCTCAGCTCAACGCCGGAAACCACCTCCATGGTCAATGGGGTTTCGCGCTGTAACAGATCCGGTGGATCACCATAAACCACAACGTCATCCAATCGTAATACCTTGCGCTTCAACTCAACCCGATGAAAAACTTCACCGGTATGTATCTTAATACTGTCGCCGGAAGGATGAAAACCGGAATAATGAACCTGCACAACATACCAACCGGGTGCCAAACCCTGCAACAAGAAACGGCCCTCGCCGTTTGTGGTCGCCATATGATCACCGGGGGAAAGATTCACAATGGCACCGGTTAATGGAACCAACACATCATCATACACCTCCCCACGTAAAGAGTAAGTCTTCTGAGACCATGCGTCAAATGGAGCAAGAGACCCTGCCAGCAACGAGAGACTGCATACCAATTGTACCACATAAATATGGAATCCGCCCCAACGAAACATCTCTATTGCCCCTCGTGATTACATGTTTTACATACACCCTTGATCACCACATCGGCCTGCTCTACAGTAAATGAAGCCGGAATGTGATCGGTCTGAAAACGAACCGATTCCAAGCAC
>SKPS01000296.1 GCA_007119395.1 Lentimicrobiaceae bacterium | reverse complement strand
GTTGATCACATACAACAGGGCACTGGTTCAACGTAATGCTTTGCTGAAACGAATGGACAGGGAGATACGTTTTGACCCATCGTTGCTCGCATTGTATGATGAACAGCTGGCACAGTTCGGTAGCAGCCTTTTTGCCAAGAGAGAAGCGTTTGTTGAACAATTCACCCCTCTGTTTGAAGGGGTTTATCAACACCTTGCGGGCGCCAGGGAAAAGGCAGGGGTTGACTACTGCTCACAGATGCAGGAGTGCCCCGACGCAAAGGAGTTGCTGGTTAGTGCCCTGGATAAAGATCGTCAGGTTAGGTACACCACTGCCGGTGTCCATAAAGATGACCTGAGGTTCACGCTCGAAGGGGTCCCGGTGAAACGTTTCGGATCTCAAGGGCAGCAAAAAAGCTTTATTATCGCCCTGAAACTGGCGCAGTTCGCTTTCCTGAAAAACAAACTCAATATACACCCTCTTCTGTTGCTGGATGATATCTTTGATAAGCTTGACCGTGACCGGGTGGAGAGGTTGATGGAGCTGGTGGGTGGCGACGGATATGGGCAAATCTTCATTACGGATACCAATGCGCAACGGATTGAAACCATTTTCAGTTCGCTGTCGGTCACAACCGATGTGTTCGAAGTCCATGACGGAATCGTTAACCAATAACACACAGTATAGATGAGCAAAAACTCCATGAGCGTAGGCGATGCCATCAAAGTCTTTCTGAGGAGATACCGGCTGGAAGACAAGCTGGCAGCCATTGATTTGGAAGAGACGACAATGGACGTGCTTGGTCCGGAGCTGCGCAAGTGGGTCACTGGCGTTGACTTTCACAAAGGGACCCTTACCATTCGTGTGCAAAGTGCTGCCATGCGACAAGAGCTTAGCTACCATAAATCCTCCATCAAGGAAGAGATCAATCAGAAAACAGAAAAAGAGACCGTTGTAAATGTTCAAATTAAATAATATGAATGCACTGTTCGTGTTCTTGCGCAGGCATGTGAGAGGCCATAGGCCGGGTGTTCTTGTTGTATTGGTGATGGTGCTGGCCGGAGGTCTGCAGGCGCAACCTCTGATGGAGCTGAAAGATTTCCTGAATGTGGTGTCGAAGTCGCCAAGAATATACCAGTATGAAACAACCAATGACCCGGTGGTGACAGCCAACCCCTATGAGAAGCTTAACCAGAACTACTTCAGATTGGTCGATTCAGCAGGAGTACGATTTACCCGACCCTATCAGATCAGTCACACTGGAATTATTAACGAGGAGCTTGGTTGGCAGGCATATATGGCCGATGAACCCGAAATCGCCATGGAGATCTTTCAGGAAATTCTCGACAGCTTTCCGGAGTACACACCGGTGATGTCGAAAATCGCACATGTGGTGGAAGATAGGCTGGGTGGCCCGGAAGCGGCCATTGAATGGTATAGAAACGCATTGCAAATCAACCCGATAGACTACATCGCCGCCTGGAGCCTGGCCCAGGTGTATCAACGGCAGCAAGACCATGACAATGCCGTGCATTGGATTCTTTATGCATGGATTATGAACAGGAACCACCGCCACATCAGACGTGATGTAGAACAGATCGTTACCGGGGCCGGCTATCAATTCACCGATTGGGATTTTATCCCCCAATATCAGGTGAGCGAAGTGCAGGGAAGAATCAACCTTGTGTATCAACCCGCATGGCTTGGGTATGCACTCTGCCAGGCAGTATGGGATTTTGAACCTCGCTTTGCCGAGCAACGCGACATCCAGGGGAATAAAGAAAGTTTCAGGCAACGAGAGTGCCTCGCATGCCTGCTCAATACCATGCGTTCAGACAAGGAAGGATCACCTGACCTCGCGCTGCTCGGTTATGAACACGCCATGAAAAACAAAATGGCATTCGAGTTCATCCTGTTCGAAATCCTGCTGACCGATAAACCCGATATGGCGCACCTGCTCGACCAAGGCAGAATCCATCAGTTGATAGAGTATATCAAAAGTACCCGGATGACCCGCCCCTGATCAGCCCTCCGCTTGATCGACGCAACCCGAACCGAAGTCATCGAAAAGTCCAGTCGTTTACTCGCACTAGCCAACATAGGTTCCCGCGAATCTTCCCCGTGAGGCTTACCCTACTCTTTTTTTAAGGTCAAATCTTGTATTTGAAGTTAAAGGCCAAATCTTTTTTTGAGGTGTTGGTTATAATGTGCTTATACCCGGGGAGCAATCCCGTATACAACGTTTACGATACTGGAGGCTGGGTGTAGCATACGAAGGGGGTGCATATCTACTGAATGATTTTTTTAACCACAATGGGCACAAAGTTGGCACAATGTACACAAAGAGGGTCTTTGCGTCCTTTGTGGAAGCCTTGGTGGCCTTAGTGGTTAAACAAACCTAATTGGTTATATTCAAGGTACTCATTCCGGTTTGTTTTGTTTGTTTCCCGCTGAAATGCGCTGAAATTGCGCTGATATGCGCAGAAAGAACTATGTTCACAGAAATCAAAGAGTTAGCCTCAATGATCATAAAAATACACGAAGTCGTACTATTGTTTGCAACGCGAGTGAAGTCTGGATTTCAGCGCCTATCTGCGTAGTTTTTGCGCCTTTCTGCGGGAACAAAAAAAACCCTCGGTACAAAAAAAATCGATATATGGCTCTAAAAAGGCATTTCATATATTACCCAAATCGTCAAGTCTCGACCTTATCCTCATAAAAATCATACAATGTATTTCAGCACCTCAAAAATAGAAACTACCAAGTTAAAACTTTTGAAGCTGATAACAAAAAAACACACTATATTTGCAACAATGTTGCATTTGAAATGTTGTTGCATATATGAAATCAATCTACTCAACACCCACAGAGCTTCTTCGAAGAAGCAAGTTGAAGCGAACAAGTTGCCGTGAGGGCATTTTGTCTGTTATCATGGAATCTGATGAGGCTTTATCAGAGAGCGAGATTCGAGACCGTTTGGGCAGCACCTATGACCGCACCACCTTTTATCGCTCATTCCGCACCCTGGAGGAGCATGGTCTGCTCCACCGGATCATCATTCCTGACCAACCTGTAAAATATGCTGTTGATATGCACCATGACCACTCCGGACAGGGGCATGCACACCATTTTTGTCGCGCTTGTCACTCCGTAAGGTGTTTGGAATCGGTTCGTTTTCACACCGATCACATTCCGGCTTCATTTACGGTAGAGCAGGCCGATGTGGTGATCAAGGGTGTATGTAAAACATGTAATCACTTGGGGCGATAAAGATGTTTCGTAAGGGCGGAGTTCATATATATATGGTACAATTAGTATGCAGTCTCCTGTTGTTTACGGGGGCTCTTGTTCCGTATGATGCATGGTCTCAGCGCACATACTCTTTACGAGGGGAGGTGTATGATGAT
>SKPS01000362.1 GCA_007119395.1 Lentimicrobiaceae bacterium | reverse complement strand
AGATCCTGCCCGGCTACATGTGCCTCCAGGTCTGATACTTTTCCTTTGCACTTGAACAGCTTGATCCCATCGTTGTGCAACGCGATTCCGGCACTGTCGTAGCCACGGTATTCCAACCGGTAAAGTCCATTGATAAGGATCGGGTAAGCCTGTTTGGACCCGATATAAGCGACAATTCCACACATGGGCAGTAAAGATTATGGGTTTGCAAATACGATTTCCAGGCGCACGTTTTGTTCACCGGGGGAATTCCCTTTGAGCACCACCCGGTTGGAGAGCACCGAAGCACCCCCCACCATCACGACCAATCCGTTGTTGGGATACTTCTCGTTGAGCATATCCTGCATGTGCCGGGTGATCCTGAACCGGTACTCCCTTTTCACAGGATCCCAGTTGCCACCCATAAACGTTTCACCTTCGTAGAAATCGGTGATAAACACATTTCTCCCCTCTTCATTGAGGCGTGCGATGGAGAGTCTTTGGGGTGGTGCAAACACTGAGGCGGAGTGATCTGAAGGGTCTGCCTTCAGAATCAGTTCTGCACGTGTAATCCCTTTGGTTCCCTCCTCCACAAGGTCTTTCAGGTGAGGCATTCTGATATTCAGTTTCACCCCTGCATTGGGCTGCAGGTAGAGTCTTGGGTTGTTACCCAGCGTGTCTTGCTGCAGTAGCCCTGCCTCGGCGAACTGGTAGCCGTGGTGATCAAAGTGCGAGAAACGTGCACATTCATCATTGATAACAAACGGGTATGAGAGGGTATCCATGTCGTTGTGATAGAACAGCGTTAAACCGGTGAGATCGGCGTTCATGTTGAAATAGCCCATGGTTCCCACGCGTTGGCTGTTGTCAGGTTCTATGGTGACATAGAGTCCTTTGAAAAACTCTCTGAAGGCAGTGTTGTTCAGCAGGTCACCGGTACCTGAGGCATCGATAAATTTTTGCAACAGCAGGTTGTTCAGCCGGATCCTTACCAGTGGTGGCGTTCTGACGCCATTGAATGTGGTGCTGTCAACCGCATTGAATTCCACCATATCATCGAACAGCAGGTTCCCCAGCGGGAGCTGCCGGTTTGAATAGTAGGTGGTATCACTATGGAATTCAGCGCCGGGGTCAATTTCGTACACCCTGACCCGTTGACGCGACCTGGAGTCGCCGTAGTGGCCGTTGAAGCGGAGCGTCAGATGGAGTGAGTCACCCACCGGATTGTTGCCAAAGCTGACATTGCTGGTGGAGAGCAACGCCTGGGTGTAGAGGCTGGCGGTGGTGCGCCCGAAGAGAGGATCATGGAAACTGCCCAGCAAGCTGTTGACAACACCACTGGTTTGCAGTGAGTCTTCAAAAGAGCTCCAGGCTACAATAGAAACAGTATCGGTAAAGCCCATGGTGAACCGATCACCTGGTAAACTGATGATGTCAAGACCGAATTCATCGTCTTTCTGACAAGCCTGCAATAGAAAAAGTAACACCAAAGCGGGGATTACCCTGCGGGAAATGATCGTGACAGCTGTTCTCAAAAGGTTTCTTGTTTTAGGTTACCACCGGTGCCGGGTTCAGCACCCTATCATAAAACTCGTTGTAGACATCTATGTAGTTCTCCGTTGACTGATATTCCAGGATCGGCTTTCCGCTCTCAATGGCATTAACCTTTACATCAGGGTGGATCTCAGGACTGCCCATGATGAAGGCGTCGCTCATGTCAATCACCCCTTTCATCAACCCCGGATAATCAGTGGTTGGAAACACATTAAGGTCCTCAGGAGAAACTCCCTCCATCTTCAGTTTATTGTGAAACTTATCACTAAAATTCTCTGCAAAATGATCATCATAGAAGGAGACCACGATTTTGGCATCAGAGAAGATGGGGTTTTCCCGGTATGCTGTTTTCACATAGAAAGGCACCAGACTGGAGATCCATCCGTGGCAGTGTATCACCGAGGGTGCCCAACCGAGCTTTTTCACCGTTTCAATGACCCCTCTGGCATAGAAAACCATTCTCTCTTCGTTGTCGTCGAAAAACACATCGTTCTTGTCTCTCAGCACACTTTTCCGGTGGAAGTAGTCTTCGTTGTCGATAAAATAGATCTGCATCCGGGCCGACTGGATAGAGGCCACTTTGATAATCAAAGGGTGGTCGGTGTCATTAATCACAAGGTTCATTCCCGAAAGCCTGATCACCTCATGAAGTTGATTGCGTCTTTCGTTGATGATACCATAACGCGGCATAAACGTGCGAATCTCTTTTCCTCTTTCCTGAATTCCCTGGGGCAGATGGCGGCCAATCAGGCCAAGGTGGCTCTCTTTGAGATAGGGGGTGATCTCCTGTGTTACATAGAGTACCTTTACTTTTTCTTTTACAGTCATGATCAATCATTTAAACGTGTGCAAATTTAAGAAAAATTTACCAATTAACACAAGGTGTATTAGCTTTGCACCGCAAAAAGAATCGGGCTGTGTGCCCCGGTCAGTTGTTGGAAAGAGGTATAAACATAAGCCTTTCAATGTGATAACGATAGATAATGTTGAGGAAGCGCGGCATTGGGTTGCCCGGCAACGGGCAGCCGGACGTAGTGTAGGGTTTGTGCCCACCATGGGTGCCTTGCATGAAGGGCACCTGTCGCTGGTAGAGAGGAGCTGCAGAGAGAACGAGGTGACCGTGTGCTCCATTTTTGTCAATCCGATCCAGTTCAATAAGAGTGAAGACCTGGAGAAGTACCCCCGCATGCCGGAAACAGATATCGGTCTGCTGGAAGAGACCCGGTGTGATATGCTTTTTATGCCCTCGGAGCAGAACATGTACCCTGAACCGGTCACGAAGCAGTACTCATTCGGTCACCTGGATGAAGTGATGGAAGGGGCGTTCCGGCCGGGCCATTTCAACGGAGTGGCCATCGTGGTCGACCGGCTTTTCCGCATTGTGCAACCCACACGTGCCTACTTCGGCACGAAAGACTATCAGCAGTTGCTGGTGATCCGGGAGATGACCCGGCAAGAGGAGCACCCGACAGAGATCATCGGATGCCCCATCATTCGGGAACCCGACGGGCTGGCCATGAGCTCACGAAACATCAGACTCACCCAAGAACAACGGAAACATGCTCCGGCAATCTATGAAGCTCTCCGCTATGCCAAAGAAAACTTCCGTAATTACACAGTGCCAGACCTGGAAAATGAAGTGCGCAAACGTTTTAACATTATCCCCGGCGCAAAACCGGAGTATGTGACCGTGGCCGATACCAATACCCTGGTGCCCCTGAAAAAGTGGATCCCCAACCAACCGGCCGTGATGTACGTGGCCGTGTATATGGGTGATATCCGATTGATCGACAACATGATACTGGAATAATGAAGCGGTTGACGTAAAAGATATAATCGAAATTAATTTATACCTTTGCAGCCACAAACAAAACGGTTTGATCACCGGGTTGATCAACACAACAAAACAACCCCGGTCAAAGCAGAACAGGAGAGAATCCGATGCATATTGAAATACTAAAGTCGAAAATCCACAGAGCCACTGTTACAGCTTCCAACCTGCACTATATTGGGTCTATCACCATCGACGAAGACCTGATGGATGCTGTGCAACTCATTGAGAACGAGAGGGTACATATCTACAACATCCACAATGGCGAACGCTTCGAAACCTATGTGATCAAAGGGGAACGGGGCAGTGGCTGCATAGGCATCAACGGAGCAGCCGCCCGGAAGGTGGCCGTAGGTGACCTGGTGATCATTGTCTCATATGCCATGATGGATTTTGAAAAGGCCAAACAGTTTACACCGCAGATCATTTTCCCCGACGGCGAAAACAAAATTTGAAACCATTGAAAGTCCGACTGAAAGGTATACTTAAGTTTGTGTTCTTTCTGGCTGTCGGGCTACTGATTACCTGGCTCAGTCTGAGGGGATTAACCCCGTCAGACAGGGCTGATCTGATGGTCTCCTTCCGGCAGGTGAACCCATTCTGGCTTGTAGTGGTGGCCCTGGCAGGCATTCTAAGCCATCTCCTCAGGGCCTTGCGATGGCAGATGCTTCTTGACCCCATCGCGGTGAAGCCCTCGCTACGGAATACATTCGCCGCCGTAATGACCGGTTACCTCGCCAACATGGCCTTCCCACGGCTCGGCGAAATCACCCGGTGCGGTGTACTCCTCACCACCGACAAAATCCCTGTGAACAGATCCCTTGGCACCGTGGTGACCGAACGGGCCATCGATACCATCGTTTTTGTGTTGCTGTTTTTTCTGATGATGCTCACCCAATACCAATACATCATCAGCTATATAGAGACCCAGATTGCTACCGGACTGGTGTCAAAGGTGACTACCCTGAGTGCCAACCACCTCTTCTTCCTGGTGACAGGAGCGGGCACTGTGACGGTGGGGCTGATTGTGTTGATTCTGCTGCGCGCCAAACCCGACCAGCCGGTGCGCTACAAAGGGAAAATGTTGCTGCTGGGCTTCTGGAGTGGCCTCCTCTCGGTGAGACATGTGAAAAGACCTCTGACGTTTGTAGTGTATAGCTTCGCCATCTGGTTTGTCTATTTTCTGATGACATGGTTGTGCTTTAACGCGCTGTCGGAGACCGCTTCTCTGGGGATTGGCGCCGGCATGGCCGTGCTGATGCTGGGCACCGTTGGTATCGTGATCACCCCGGGAGGGATCGGACTCTATCCGGTGATCGCCCGTGATACACTGATGCTCTATGGGGTGTCTGTCACCACAGGGTTCGCCATGGGATGGATTCTCTGGACAATGCAAACAGCAGTGATTGTGGTGGCAGGGATCGCCTCCATCCTTTGGCTGGCCGCTTTGAAAAGGAGAATCCGCAACGGCAGAAACGAGGTCGCAACACCCCCCCTGTCAACCTGATTGTTCATCATATCAACATCATCATTACACCCAATCACCCTGGCACTCTTTCACCTTTATTTAGGATGGAACCAGGCATGGGCCTGAATCTTCGGGGTGTGTGGGCGTGGTACCATTCATGGGGTTTTACATATCTTTGCCGTGGCAACGCTCTCTGTTGGGCTATACTGCGCCTTTGCGTGGATAAATAGGCAGCAACAGGTTGTGAAAATCAATGTGTGAAGCAAGGAAACTATGAAAGTGTATAAGTTTGGAGGAGCATCGGTGAAGGATGCTGCTTCGGTGAAGAATCTGGCGTCGTTTCTCGGGCAGTACCGGGGCACCCATCTGCTGGTGGTGGTCTCGGCGATGAGCAAAACCACCAACCGTTTGGAGCAACTGGCCACGGTGTGGCACCGTGGCGACGGGGAGGCGGTGGAGGAGCAGTTGGCCGCCATCAAAAGGTTCCATTTCGGGATTTTGGAAGAGCTGCTGCCCGGAGACCGGTTCGCCTTCAATGAGCTGTCGGACCTTTTCAACAGCTTGTGGAGCACCCTGATCGAACCGGCGCCAAAGTCGTACGACCGGGCGTATGAAATGGTGGTGCCCTATGGAGAACTCCTCTCAACGGTGTTGATCTGGCACTACCTGAAACATACCGGGCTGGACCTCGACTGGCTGGATGCACGTAAGCTGATCATCACAGATGAAACCTGGCGCGAAGGGCGTATCAACTGGGAACGCACCACAGCAAACCTGAAAAAGTGCTTAAAAAACCGACAGGAATCGGGCGCTACCATGGGGATTACACAAGGATTCATCGCCAGCACCGGCAACGGTGACATGATCACCCTGGGCAGAGAAGGTTCCGACTTTACCGCAGCAGTGATTGCCTACGCACTGGATGCCGAAGAGGTGGTGATATGGAAAGATGTGCCCGGACTGATGAACGCCGATCCTGCCATCTTCCACGATGCCGTGATGCTGCCCGAATTGTCGTTCCATGAAGCGATCGAACTGGCATACTACGGCGCAAAAGTGATCCACCCAAAAACCATCAAACCGCTTCAAAACAAAAACATCCCGCTGAAAGTAAAATCGTTTCTAAATCCCGACCAACCCGGAAGCCTGATCCACTCCCTCGAAAAATATGACCAGCAGATCCCCAGCTATATCATCAAAAAAAACCAAACACTCATCTCCTTCTCACCCAAAGACTTCTCCTTCATCGCCGAAAGAAACATCTCAGACATCTTCTCCTGCCTCTCTTCATTAAACATCCGCGCCAACCTGATGCAAAACTCTGCCATCAGCTTCTCTGTTTGTATCGATGACCAGGAAGACCGTTCACACCAACTGATCAGCATGCTGAATGAGCAGTTTGCCATCCGCTACAACCGGCACCTTACCCTGATCACCATCCGCCACTTCACCGAAGAGATGATTGATGGTCTGATTGCCAACGCGAAGGTGATCCTTGAACAGCGGAGCAGAAACACGGTGCAACTGGTGGTGAGCGAAGGGTGATGGATACCACCGATGTGCCGCCATTACCACCCTCCTGATCAGGCACCGACAGCCACCAAATCCGGCTTCCTGCTCACCGGGACGTTCCGGCACTCTTCAATAAGGTGCACGGCATAACTCTTCCTCAGTCCGGTCAGCGTAAAGGGCCTCTCCAAAGGCAAACTTTTCATGGCCTCGTACAGATCCCTGCTCAGGCGCTCATCAGGGTAAGGGAGACCCGGCTCATCCCCTTCGAAAAAAAACAGGTAACCGACCTCCTCTTTACGGTACTGCTGAAGCCACTGCCGGAGCATCTCAGGCAGTTGCGTCAAACGATCCGGTAGCTTCACAGATGTTCGGATGATGAAACTGTTCTTTTCAGGGTCCAGGTCCGGTGCAACGATCTTCACCACCTGTCTGCCGGGCAACCCGAACAGATAGACGAGCGCAAACATGCATCGCTGCTTCAAAGGGATTGGCGCGTTGAACAGCGACTTCACCTCCGCAACACGCGGGATGTGCGACCTTTCGATCTTGGTGATATGATACGGTGTGGTGAGATGGTGGCCCAGCTCTTCATGGAAAAAGCGGATGATGATGCTGATCACCCCTTTCTGTTCCACTGTGGTGAGTTTGCCGGCCAGGATGTGGTCCTGGACAAATTCGATAAAACGGAACGGGCTGAGTGTTTTCAGGTCGTCGGGTTGGAGCCATGCGATGAGGTCGGCGAACCACTGCCGGCTGCTGTCGGACGTGAGGGGATGACACTCCTGTTGGCCGGCCCACGTGTGGAAACGCTTCACCAGCGCGTCGTTCTCCGGCGTGAGGGGTCCCCAGGTGGATCCCGACGGTCGCTCACTCTGAAGACCCATCGGACGAGGCCCCTTCGGAGGCCGCCAGCCCGGCGCCAATGCGCGACAGTTTACCCCCGCAACAGGACGCATCGACTCTACAAATGCCCGACGATCAAAACGATCCGCTTCAATATACCAGTACTTCCCTATGGCATGGTAACGGGCTACCCGCAAACTCTTTAACTGATCCAATACCTCCTTGTTGTAGTAGAAGTGTACCGTGATCACCTTCCTCCCATCCTCAACGCCCCTGCGTAACGTAATCCATGGTCTCTTTTTCATGATGCCCTCCCCTCTCTTCTTTATTCAACCACTGCTCATCGGAAGTATATTTGCAGCAACCGAGAAAAACGGACATTTCATCACAAAAAAAATGGCTCTTTGTTATGTTGAGTGGGTCACTTGCAGAGTGAGTGGAATACGAAGTTTACCTTCCGTGGTGCCAAGACCACAAAGCCCTCTTTGTGTACATTGTGCCAAATTTGTGGTCATTGTGGTTAAAAAAAAACCTTCCGGAAAAATCAAAAACCCTCCCCACCTTTTCAGCCGGCAAACCTCCTCAGGATGGCGGTGATCTGCGGGCGGTATCCGCTGCCGAAGAGATTAAGGTGCACCAGCAGCGGGTAGAGCTGGTGAATCTCAACCCTTTGTTTCCACCCCGGTTCGAGGGGATAGTGGTGGTGGTATGCTTCGTAGAATGTATGGGGGAAGCCTCCGAAGAGCTTGCTCATGGCGATGTCTGTTTCACGGTGGTTATAGGCCACTGCGGGGTCGATAAGCCAGGGTTGGTCGCCGGCGCCCCACAGGAAGTTGCCGCTCCACAGGTCACCGTGCACCAGGGCGGGGGGCTCGTGAGGCACCAGCGAAAGCAACCGGAGAAAGAGCTTTTCGAATACCGCCCGGTCTGCACCACTCAGCATGCCGTTGTCCTGCCCCATGGCGATCTGTGGTGACAGTCGCTCGCCGATAAAGAAGTCGTGCCAGGTGGCATGGTGCCGGTTCGACTGCGTGAGTGAGCCCATGTAGTTGTGGTGGTCGAGGCCAAACTGCCGGTGGGTCTGTTGGTGCATCCTGGCGAGCATCTCTCCGAGTCGTGTTGCGGCGCGTGAGGAGCCATGCCCCGGCTCAATCGCTTCGAGCACCAGCCAGGCAAGCTGTTCATCCTGTTCCACCGCCACCACATCGGGTACGAGGGCACCCCCCACGGAAGAGAGGAGCTGCAACCCCTTCGCCTCCGCTTCAAACATGCCCGGATAGGTGTGGGCGCGATTCCACTTCACGAACAGGCGCTCCCCTCTGCATGTCACGATGGCGGCCTGGTTGATGGAGCCACCGGAGGCAGTCCGCACCGATAAAGGGGCTGATGGCTCGCAGCCTGCAAGGCGCTTAAAACAGTCTCGGAGAGAGGCTTCAACGGATGGAGGTAGATACATGGTCAGATGGGTGTTGGTTGGATATGTTCGACAAGGGGAATCGTTTTACCACCAGGTGTTCTGCGCCTGTGGTGCGAAGGATGCTTTCGTAGAGGACCACCTCTGTGACCGGGAGCTCCCCGAAGGGCTTGCCCCGCTGTTGGGTGATCCACTCTGTGAGACGCTGCTTGTCGCGGAGATGCGTGATACGCCCCAGGGTGAGGTGCGGCACAAAAGGGAGACGCTCACGGGGAAAGCCACTGACAGCGGCACTCTCGAGGATCGCCTCCCCCACAGCACGCAGTGGTGCATCGTCAGACGTGCCCACCCAGATCACACGGGGAGCATACCGACTGCCAAAGAGGCCGGCACCCTCCAGGCGACAGGAGAAAGGAGCGTGACCCGAGGCCACCTCTTCAAACACCCTGCACAACCCCTCGATCCGGTGCGCCGGAGTCTCCCCCAGGAACTTCAGCGTAATGTGCATCTGCTCCGGTACAACCCAGCGGATCTTGTCGCCACGGAAATGGGAACGCCCATCCGCCAGAAGATCCAGCAAAGGCGCATCAGGAACCACAGGAACCGCCATAAAAAGTCGCCGCAAAGCAGCCCGATCCTTCATACTGCGAAGATAGCGGTTTTTCTGGCAAAGCGCCAAGCCCAAACCCTACCCGAAAAAAAATTCACCACACCCCTTGTCAGGAAAAGAAAAAAATGGTGTATCTTTGCCCCCGTTACAAAATGGGGCATTAGCTCAGTTGGCTAGAGTGCTTGACTGGCAGTCAAGAGGTCATCGGTTCGACTCCGATATGCTCCACGAGGAAAGTTGAGGAAGAAGGTTGAGAAAGTTTAGGGGGTTTAGGCAGTTTAGGAGGGGGGTATCTCAGCACAGAAAGAACGGAACAGGGTAAAGCGTTGCTTGCCCTGTTTTTTTTTGCCACTAAGGTATATAGAACTCAGCTAATGACCATTAACCTTGAAGGGATGTAGGGATTAAGCGGAGTTTTTAATTCCCGCTGATTTACGATGAAATTTCGCTGTTAAACACTGAAAAACCACTCTGCGGATTTCAGCGCGGTTTCCGCGCCTTTCTGCGGGAACCAAAAATGGTTTCAATAACGATCATAACACGCATATATCATAACACACCTTCGGCGTTGTTTTGGGGATGATACTTATGAATCATACTCGCCATCCACCTAAACCCCCTAAACCCCCTAAACACCCTAAACTTTTCCCAAAAAAACCTTGCACAGCAAAAAAACATCCGTATATTTACCGTTTCAAAATCTGTAACCACTTAACCCACACCCCTATGACCAGCCCATACGCTGAACCCACTCCTCCGCCATTGTGCCAGGAGATCAACACCTACGAAGAGGGACTCAACCAGCTTAACAACAACGAAATATATCCCATCATCACCCTGAGTAATAATAGCTATTTAACCCATTCCACAGATAAGGGTGTACAACCACATGGCAAAATAGCAAATAGACAACGAGTGATATTTTAGGAACAAATGGCTGGGAAAGAACTAAATAGCAAACTCATTTGCAATATTTAACTTAAAAGTAAAACAAAACTTGCATAATTCCGTTATAAGTGAATATATTTGCACTCGAAATATGGTATGATGAAGGAAGCATTTGCACATTCTACACCGTCAGGTGGGTTACAGATGATGACGATGTGGCATCGGAAACGGACAGGTTTTTTGATACCTATGCTGTGCCTGAGCATGCACTGCAAGAAAAGGCATTGCAATTGTTTCGATTGATCACTGAAAGCATTGGCAACAGATACGGAGCAATTGATGATTTTTTTGATAGAACAGTAAACAGAGCACAAGAATTGCCACCAAAACGAAAACAATGGGTAGAAGAAATAAAAGACTTAGGTGTCAATTTCCCGCTGAGGCTATTTTGTTGTCGGGTAACCGAAAACATTGTTATTCTTTTCAATGGTGGGATTAAGGAATCACAAACAACACAAAAAAGCAAAAATTTAAGCATGAAGTTTTACGAAGCACAAACCTTTGTCAAAAAAATTGAAGAGGCATTACGATCAGAAATCATAGAAATCACGGATGACGGAAGGTATTTGCAAAACTTTGACGGAACAACAGACATAATACTATAGGACAATGAGAAGCAAAACCGTAGATAGATTGCTGAAAAGCACGCCTAAAGATGTAGCCATCTTTGTGGATTGGTATGCCGACCTGGTGGTTCGCATCAATCAGCTTTTGCGTGAAAACAACATCAGCAAAAAGGAACTCGCTGAAAAGATGGACAAGAACCCATCTGAGATTTCCAAATGGCTGAACGGTGAACACAATTTCACCTTGCGTTCACTGGCAAGATTGTCGGCTGAATTAGGAGAACCTTTAATGGAAGTGCCCAAGAAAAAAGCACCCGCAGAATTTATTGAGGATGGCTTTATATGCAGGGTTTACACCTTTGTGAGTTACACAAAGCTCGACACAAAGACCAGTGGAAAGGTTTGGCAGTCTGCCGAAGAAACAGAACCTCATAATGAATTGAGCAATGCAGGATAAAGTCGTTTTCGATCCGGAAAAGATGACTTTGATTGATTTTAAAATCATCAAAGGGCAGGTTGACACACCTGAAAATTTTGACATTAGCAAAGTTGTGGGACACCAATTGGAAAACTCCCTGCAATTGGGCTTTAACCTTGACGATAAATTGGCTAAGGCAGAATTCACTGTAAGCGTAACAACCGACAGTAAAGGCAAAAATGAGAGCGAAGCCACAGGAAATTTTCATTTGATATTTATTTACCGGATAGAAAATTTAGAAGAGCTTGCATTACCAGACAAAAGCGAACGACTGAGTTTAAATCCTGGATTGGCAAATGCACTTTCATCTGTAACCTATTCCACATCTAGAGGGGTTATCTTAACCAGACTACAAGGCACGGCATTGCAAAACTTTGTTTTACCCGTTATCAACCCTAACAAGCTGCTTCACCATAAGCAATAAGGGATAACTTTGGACTACTTCCGAAAAAGCGTTGCAGATTCAAAAACTATCCCTACTTTTACACATCGAAACAGAACAGCCACCAAACCCACACCCCTATGACCAGCCCATACGCTGAACGTCACTTCGAGAGCCGGACCCCCCCCCCGGAGGCATACACGCCGGGAACGTCCGTCTGGCCGGTATAGGATGCGTTACCAATAAACCCACTGCCACCGACACCCCATCCGCTAAGCCCACTCCTCCCCCACCGTACCGGGAGATCACGCCCCACGAAGAGGGACTCAACCAGCTGAACAACATAGAAATATACGGCATCATCACACAGCCTGATAATAGTATTTTAACCCATTTCACCAAAAATCAGTTACATCTATTTGGTATCCATCCCCTTAGCCCCGAAATGATGTGGATGCAATTGCTTAGATATTTGAATATTAATGAATTGAACAGTGAAACATCAACAAACCGATCTTGAATAGAAACAGGTTCTTTCTGTACGATACACGCCTCAGTGGCCACATATATACGGAAAAACCGGGTTTATAAATGAGTTGGAAGTCAATACGCCGCTTTGCGGCTTGACGGCAGGACGTCTCGTTGCTTCGCAACGATCCTTCTCCCTGCCTATTGACTTCCAACAGCCCGGCGCTCAAAAATGCAAAAACGAAAGAGTGAACAACATAGCAATAGATAAAACGGCGTACATGATTCCAACTGGCGTGTATGTGCAACGAATGTTT
>SKPS01000271.1 GCA_007119395.1 Lentimicrobiaceae bacterium | reverse complement strand
TCGGATCAGGGGGTTGGAGGTCAAAGGAGTACTCCCTTAATGGATCAGCTCAAAAAAGTGATACCCTTATACTTTGTGTTTTGATATTGCGTATTATCTGTATCTTTGGAGCCAAACAACATAACCTGATACACCCATACCATTATGAACAAGAAGCTATACCTACTGATTGGCCTTTTTTGGCTGATTGCTATTCGTCCATCATACACCCATGCAACCCATGTAGCAGGCATGGATCTTTCCGTGACCTGTATGGGGGGGCACGAATACCTGATCAGACTCGCCCTTTATCGGGATTGTAGTGGAATAGCCGCTGATAATACTGTCGCTTTTGTGATCCAATGTACATCAAATTCCAGTCTGTCATTTAACATGACCGGTGTACCACTTAAGGTGGGATCCGGAGTGGAGGTTACACCGAATTGCCCCACCACTATCTCGAGGTGTCTCGGGGGAACTATTTATGGGGTACAGGAATATGTATATGAAGTTTTGGTTACTTTGCCTCCGTGTCATTATTGGCGTATCGGATGGTCGGGGAATACTGCAGACCTCAATGGTCTCTGTTGCCGAAACTATTCCAATACAGTGTCCAGCCCCACCAGTCAGACTGCTTATATCGAAGCTACCTTGGATAATTTAAATGCCCCATGCCTGAGCACTCCGGTGTTTTCCTCGCCTCTGGTTACCATACTTAGCACCGGTCAGACACAATGTATAAGCCTTGGGAGTATCGACCTTGACGGAGACTCTCTCTCTTATGAAATGGTAACCCCTATGACCAACGGGAACAACGGCACTTTACACTGGATACCACCTTATTCTGCCAGCAGTCCGTTTACATCCTCTCCGCCATTCACATTTGATCCAATTACAGGCACCCTTTGTATGAGCCCTATTCACAATATTATTTCACCAATGGCCATAAAGGTGCAAAAGTGGCGTAACATCAACAATATCCCTACCCTGATTGCTACAGTATACCGAGATGTACAAGTGCAATCTGGCATATATGTAAACCAATTACCCTCCCTGAGTGGCATGGACACCACCATGACCAAAGGGTACGACCCCAATGACACCCTTTTCGTGATGGAGGTGTGTGTGGGTGATACGGTTCGGTTTGCTCTGTGGGGGTATGATGCCGATCTTGCTGATACCACCTGGGGGGATTTGGAGAAGTTTTCCATCACCTGGAACAACGGTATTCCACAAGGTGACTTTCAGACCTATCACAACGGCACTGATTCGGCATATGCTACCTTCAACTGGGTGCCAACACCTGCAGATGTAAGAAATGCTCCGCACTGCTTTACGGCCACAATCCGCGACGGAGCATGCCCCTACAATGGGGTGCAGTCGTATGGATACTGCATCATCGTGCAAGGTATCTGGGCAGATATTGGCCACGACACCTTGGCGTGCCGGGGTGATATGCTTACATTCAATGCCGTTACCGTACCGACTGTACCACTCCATTATTGGTACGTCAACGGAGTCCATACGGGAACTCCCCTGTCGAGCGCCTCCTATACACTTAACACCGGCACTTTGCCACCCGGCCAACATGTGGTCTCTTTCATGGCAGGCGATATTATTTCCTATGCGTGCCCAGGGGAAGATTCCGTGGTGGTAACTGTGGTGTTAACTCCCAACCCAAATCTGGGCCCCGACACCGTGGTGTATAACAACAACCCCATCACCCTGGATGCTGGTCAGGGTGTACGATACCTATGGAATACCGGAGACACAACACAGGTGATTACCGTAAATGCCACAGGACTGTACTATGTGGAAGTGGATGGTGGCCATGGAACCCGGTGTACAGGTTCCGACAGCATATTTATCCAGTTTATCGTCGGCATGGATGAGGCAGAAAGGAGAACAGCACTGAATATTTATCCAAACCCCACAACAGGAGAGATCCATCTTGAGTTGCCCGAAACACCCGAAGGCAAATGGACATTACGACTGTTCTCATTGGAGGGAAGATTGGTACACACCCAACAGATCCGTTCCGGGCTGAACGGGCGATCAGCTAGGATTCAAATCGAACACCTGCCACAGGGAACATACCTGATCTCTCTTTCTTCAGAGCAAGACAACCTGTTTGGTAAAGTTATCAAGCAATAGGGTGAGAGATGGGTAGTGGTTTTTTTTGTGTTCACTGCGGCCTGCAAAACAAGTTTTGCGGCCTTGACTCCACAAAAAAACCCCGCTAACGCGGGGCCTTTTGAATGTCGGGATGAGAGGATTACCTGTGGTGATCCTGTAGGGGGAGGGTACAGTCAAAAGGCCCTGTTTCGCTTCGCTCAACATGGCTTTTTTCGTGTTCACTGCGGCCTGAAAAACAAGTTTTGAGGCCTTGACTCCACAAAAAAACCCCGCTAACGCGGGGCCTTTTGAATGTCGGGATGAGAGGATTCGAACCTCCGGCCTCTTCGTCCCGAACGAAGCGCGCTACCGGGCTGCGCTACATCCCGAACATGGTATATTTCAATGGGGGCAAAATTAATGTTTTTATCATTTTCAACCACAATATCTATAAAAAACTTCCTTTACACAATTGAATGAATGGTTACCTCTTCTCTGAAAAGAGGGAAAGAAGGCCCGCCTCCGATGCCTCACACACACCCCGCTCTGTAATCAGCCCGGTAATCAGCCGTGCCGGGGTGACATCGAAGCCGTGGTTCATCACCGGGGTGTTGTTGGCAGCAACCTGCACCCGGCTGATCTTCTCTCCGTCCCACCCGTCAACATACAGCACTTCATCCTCACCCCGCTCTTCGATCGGAATCTCCCTGATCCCATCGCTGATTTGCCAGTCGATGGTGGAGGAGGGCAGCGCGACATAGAATGGGATGTTGTTGTCTTTTGCGGCAAGTGCTTTGAGGTATGTTCCGATCTTGTTGGCCACATCGCCGGTGCGTGTGGTGCGGTCGGTGCCCACGATCACCAGGTCCACCATGCCGTGCTGCATCAGGTGCCCGCCGGCGTTGTCGGTGATGAGGTGATGAGGGATACCGTTCTCTCCCAGCTCCCAGGCGGTGAGACGTGCCCCCTGGTTTCTCGGACGGGTCTCATCCACATAGACATGAACGGGGATGTTGTGCTCCCTGGCCAGATAAACCGGTGCCGTTGCGGTACCATAGTCGATGCAGGCGATCCATCCCGCATTACAATGGGTCAGTATGTTCACCGGAGCACCCCCCTTGTCCCGGCATATCTTGCGGAGAATCTCCAACCCATGCTCACCGATCTTTCTGGACATATCCACCTCATCTTCCAGTATGGCACCAAATTCTGCTCTGGCCAGATCCCGGCACTCAGCGGGTGATATTCCACGGGTGGCAGCCTGATACATCCTGTCAAGTGCCCACCGGAGGTTTACGGCGGTGGGGCGGGAAGC
>SKPS01000174.1 GCA_007119395.1 Lentimicrobiaceae bacterium | reverse complement strand
TAGAGCCCACATTTATGGCGTCGGCTCCCCGTTTATGGGAGAAAATCCACGAGCGGATCCGTAATGGTATCAGGGCTTCACACCCTGTGAGGCAGGTGTTGTTTCATATCGCCTATTTTCTGGCTCGACAGTATAAAGACTCTCTCTATTTCCTTACGAATACTGACCTTAAGATGCGATCACCATCCAGGTGGCTCAGAACCTTGGTTACTCCGTTTCATGCGCTTCGCTATCTGTTGGTATTGCCATGGTATGGTTTCTTCAATGCCGCTGTGTTGGAAAGGATTCGGCTTACGGCGGGAGGGTCGCTCCAGGCTACCATTTCCGGGGGTGGTGCCTTGCCACGCCATATCGACAGATTCTTCAACTACGTGGGTATTCCGGTACTGGAAGGGTATGGACTCACTGAAACATCACCGGTGATATCGGTCAGGTCAAGGGTGTTTCTGGTGGTGGGTACCGTAGGGCTGCCCATCCCTGAAACTTTCGTACGCATCGTTTGTCACCAAACCGGAAAGCAACTCTATCCAGATTCTGAATGCCCGCACAATGGCAAAGGGAAAAGGGGAGAGATCCTGGTAAAAGGGTCTCAGGTGATGAAAGGCTATTTTAAAGAGGAGGAGCTCACCCAAAAGGTGCTGACCGATGGCTGGCTCTCTACCGGCGACCTGGGGATGATCACGTTCAACAATTGCCTGAAAATAGTGGGTAGGTCAAAAGCCACCATCGTACTCTCCAGTGGTGAAAACGTTGAACCGGAACCATTGGAAATGAGGCTTAACCAAAGCCCGTTTGTTGATCAATGTATGGTAACAGGCCAGGATCAGAAGTTTCTAGGCGTACTGATCGTACCCGACCTGGTCGCTTTTCAAAAGCAAGGAGTGAAAGCCGGCAGCTACCCTGAGTTGGCCCAACAACCAGAAGCCGCTGAGATCATCAGAAAAGAGATCAAAAAGATGGTCTCTATGGGATCCGGGTTTAAAAGATATGAGATGATTGCTGAATTCAGGATCCTGAATGAGAAATTTGAAATTGGGAAAGAGCTGACCAATCTGTTTAAACTGAAGCGGCATGTGATTACTGAAAAGCACAGCCGTGAGATCAATGAGATGTTTGTAAACGGATCCTCAAAAAGATAGATGTATGACTGATTTTCCTCCACAACTGTTGTATGCGCAGGACCAGATCCTGCTCGCGTTGATGATCTTTATCATCATGCTGGGAATGGGAGCCAGTCTCACCATTGATGACTTTCGTGCTGTAGTTCGGAGCCCCCGTGGTGTGTTTGTGGGTTTTCTTTCGCAGTTCGGAATTATGCCCTTTATCGCTTTCGGCTTGTCGGTGATACTTAATCTTCCACCTGCTTTTGCGATCTCACTGATTCTG
The DNA here is from genome assembly GCA_007119395.1 of Lentimicrobiaceae bacterium. Classification (GTDB taxonomy): domain Bacteria; phylum Bacteroidota; class Bacteroidia; order Bacteroidales; family SKPS01; genus SKPS01. The sequence goes on along the minus strand of SKPS01000174.1, from coordinate 2,034 downwards.
ATTGGTTGTCTGCCGGGAGGAACCACCTCCAATATGTTTACCTATTTTTCGCGTGGTTCCGTGGCCCTCAGCATCTCCATGACCACAGCCTCCACCATCATGGCACTGCTGATGATGCCTCTGTTGTTAAAACTCTATACGGGACGTTTCACCGCCCAGATTACTGAGTCGATGTTGGCTGAAGGAACAGAAGCGGTGTTTGTCATTCCAACCGGTAACATCATCAGTTCGCTGGTGTTGGTTTTGGTGCCGGTGATTTTGGGGATGATTCTCAGAAGCAGATCCAGGGTATGGGCAAAGACAGCAGAAGACACAGCCGGCTTTGTGGCGATGCTGGTGATTCTCTACCTGCTCTTTACTGCCTTTATCCGACATGGCGGGCTCTTTTTGAAAACCCCCGTTGAGGTGTATATCGGGGCCATAGGTGTAGGACTTGCCGGCTTCTTCTTCGGATATTGGTTCTCACGCCTCATCGGTATGTACCCCCTGTTTCAACGTGCCGTTTCACTTGAAACAGGTATACAAAATGGCCCTGTGGCATTTGCCATCATCCTGCTCAGCTTTCATGAGCCGGTGCAAAGCCAGATGCTGTGGCTCGCCATACTCTATTCCACCTTTATCGTTATCTCCTCTTCGGTCATCACACTGTACTTCCGGAAAATCGGCAAGTTCGATCATGCCGTTTACAAAAACACCCAAATACACAACCGACTTTTTGGCAAAGAGTTTATCACCCGTTATCCGGATGGCTTTTTAACCAAACGGATCGCTGATGATCCCAGCCAGGGAACCTCTCCGGTGCAGAAAAGAGGTTGAGGTTGAAGAGGGTTGAAGGAGGTTGAAGGAGGTTGAAGGAGGTTGAAGGAGGTTGAAGGAGGTTGAATTTTTGGGTGTTAACCGATTGGCAAACAATGTTTTACCACTCAGGCACTTAGTGCACTTAGAATCACTAAGAGATTAGAACCGGTAGCTCAGGGTGACATTGCCTGAGAGGGTTTTGTTAAGGGAAATGGTTTGTTGAGCATCTCCGTGGAAGTGCATTCTTCGTGTGGTTCTTGAAAAGATGGGTCTTACCCCTGAAGTGGCATTCATCTCGATGTTTGCTTGTATGGATGGGTGTAAAAGAAACCTTATTCCGGCAGTTAAACCCAAACCCAGATCAAACTTTTGGGGTCTGGGGGGGGTGGCATCAACTCGCTGTGCTCTGTTATTCCAACCAAAAAGGCTTGGTAAAGACCAGGCCCCGCATAGAGAACAACTCTGCTTTTCGTGTTAAACAGGAGTGTCTGAGATGCAGCCAAATAATCCAAGCCCAGAAAATCAAAAGGAGAATAATCCTCATTTGATGGAAGTGGCAATAGGTTCGTCTTTGGATGATCCGGATCAAATTCGCGCCCTTTTTTATTCAATAGAAAGGCAGTGCTAATACTGGTGTGTTCTGAGGTTTTTATATTGAATGAAATGCCCCAGGTATAGCTTGTTCTTGCTTTAACAGGGACCAGGTCGCTGTAGTCTTCCCCGATAAACCAAAAATCTGATACCATTCTGCCAAAGTTTATGCCAATGGCAAATTTCTTTTCCGCTGTAACAGAAACCGGATCATTCTGGGCGGTTGTTACGGATTGAGACATTTGTACAATAAAGAGGATCAGAATCAATTGTATGGTTGTCTTTTTCATGATGTGTGTGTGTTTTGGGTTCGTCGTTCGCTCCCCTCTGTAAAGATAAACGCATTGGGTCAGATATGTTACAGTGGTGGAGCGGATATTTTGTTTGTTCAACTGATGGTCAAGTGGGGGTTATAAGATGTAAGAACAGAACGTTGAGCTTTAAGAACACAGCCTGCCTGATTGTGCAGGACTGGAATGTGGTTTTGCCGGAAGTTCGCCTCAAAACAGCAAGGAGGACCGAACCAGCTCAAAGTCATTCTGCCCCAGCCAAAAAATGGAAATGGTATAGAGGCACAAACAGCCCCCGAAATACGTAACTCGCTGATTACTTCTCTCTCTCTCTCTCTCTCTCTCTCTCTCTCTC
>SKPS01000346.1 GCA_007119395.1 Lentimicrobiaceae bacterium | reverse complement strand
TTGCCGTGTGAGTGTCTGATTCGAGCAATTCCGCAAGGGTTCCCGAAAACATCAACCTGCCACCGTTTCGCCCTGCATCAGGTCCAATGTCGATGATGTGATCGGCACTGCGGATGATCTCCTCCTCATGCTCAACCACAATCACGGTGTTGCCCAAATCACGCAGTCTGAACAACACCTTGAGCAGCCTGCCCGTGTCTCTCGGGTGTAACCCGACAGAAGGCTCATCCAGCATGTACATTGAGCCTACCAATCCGGAACCCAGCGAAGTGGCCAGGTTGATACGCTGTGATTCACCACCCGACAATGAGCCTGAAGTGCGGTTCAAGGTAAGATACCCCAACCCAACATCAGAAAGATAATGAAGCCTGCTGCGTATTTCGGTTAACAACCGCTCTGTGATTTTCGCCTCATAGGGAGCAGGTTGCCACTCTTCGAAAAAAGCCAACAGTTCTGAAACCGGCATCAACACCATATCACTGATCGACAAACCACCCACCTTCACATACGATGCATCCTTACGTAAACGGGTTCCACGACATTCGGGACAAATGGTCTTTCCACGGTATCGGGCCAGCATCACACGGTACTGTATCTTGTATGTTTGCGTTTCAATGTGCTCAAAGAAAGCGTCAATCCCTTCAAAATACTTCGTCCCCTTCCACAACATCTCACGATGCTCATCACTCAGCTCCTGATAGGGACGGTGGACAGGAAACCCCACCTTATCGGCATACAGCACTACCTGATCTTTCCACTCGCTCATCTTGTCACCCTTCCAGCACGCCACAGCATCACTGTAGACTGATAACGAAGGGTTGGGAACGACCAGGTTCTCATCAATGCCAATAATGGAGCCATACCCTTCGCAACGCTTGCATGCCCCGTATGGGTTGTTGAAAGCAAAGAAATTAACGGAGGGCTTCTCAAACGTGATCCCATCCAGCTCAAAACGATTTGAGAAGGAGTGTACATGGTGATGGTCATCGTGGTCAACCACCACCTGACAGGCACCTGCCCCTTCAAAGAAGGCGGTGTGGATGGCATCGAAGAGGCGACTTTCCCCCTCTTCGTAGGCGCCTGCCTGCAAACGGTCTATCAGAATACTGATCTGTTCTGGCGGAATATTCAGGTCATAATCGTAGTCGTCAATTCGCATCATGTTGCCATTGTGCCAGAGCCGTGAGAAGCCCTGTTGTTGCAGAATCTCCAGTTGGGCTTCCATGGATCGCCCCGTTTTAAGCAACAAAGGGGCTGTGATCAGAAAGCGGGTACCATCAGGCAGTTCTTTGGCCCAGTTCACCACATCAGTAACCGAGTGTCTCTTCACTTCATCGCCGGAAACAGGAGAAAAAGTGCGCCCTATCCTGGCAAACATCAGCTTCAGGTATTCGTAAATCTCTGTTGAGGTGCCCACCGTAGAGCGTGGATTGCGGGTGTTGACCCTTTGCTCAATGGCAATGGCAGGCGATACACCTTTAATGTATTCAACATCCGGCTTCTGCATCCTGCCAAGAAACTGTCGGGCATAAGAGCTCAAACTTTCAACATACCTGCGCTGACCATCGGCATATAGGGTGTCGAAAACCAAACTGCTTTTCCCTGACCCCGACAGACCGGTCACCACAACCAGCCTCTTGCGGGGTATAGCAACATCAAGATGCTTTAAATTGTGCATCCGGGCACCTTTGATGATAATATGTTCCTTTGGATCCAACTGCGCAATATCCACCATAAAAAACTCCTGATATCAGAGGTCATGATGACCACTTCAATGAATGAAAAAGTAAAAAAAGTGCCCAAAATTAATAAAAACCTTGCTTTGTCACGATTATTGTTGTATATTTGCATAATGAAACTACCCGGTCAACGGGGGTGGCATAACGTTAAATGCCACTAAAACAGGAGGATGATTATCGGCATAACTATACCCTTTTGAACAACAGCTAAAAGGGAGGTTTATATGAAAACCAATGCAGCTCCGGATCAGGAGCTTATCAAAGCATTCGTTGCCGGAAATCATTCAGGTCTCGAAGAACTTATTAAGCGTCACAAACAGAAGGTGTATAGCTACATCTTTATGTTAGTGAAAGACAAGCAACTGGCTGAAGACATTTTTCAGGACACGTTTGTTAAAGTGATTCACAAGCTCAAAAGCGGCAAGTACCAGGAAGAGGGCAAGTTTATTCAGTGGGTGATGCGTATCGCCCACAATATGATCATTGACCACTTCAGGAAAGAGAAACGTTTGCAGATGGTAGGTCCAACCGATGATTTTGACATCTTCAACACCATCAAATCTTACGATCTGCCTTATGAGCACAAAGTGATGACTGAGCAGGTGCACCAACAGCTTAAACAGCTGATAGAACTGCTTCCGGAGGAGCAGAAAGAGGTGCTTAAGATGCGTCACTACATGGAAATGAGCTTTAAGGAGATTGCCGAAGAGACAGATGTAAGTATCAACACTGCACTGGGTCGTATGAGATATGCTTTGATCAATCTGAGAAAAATGATTGACCAAAAGAACCTGGTGCTATCAGTCTGACTCTTGCAGCACTCTTCCTTGGCAAAGAGGCAGGTTCCGCTGCTGCTTTGCGTTGCCCTCCCGCTGTTGACTCAGCTCCCCTTTGTTATGTAATGTTTCAAATACCCATCACCGGATCACCTGGATTTTTTCTGTCACACTCCCCTTGTCTGTTTCCAGGTGAAGGAGATATAGTCCGTCGGTTATTCCTGTTAGCTCAAGGGTGGATGGTGATCCCGGTTGCAGCAGCACCTCCCGTTGCAACACGATGGCACCGGAGTAGGTATAGAGCTTCACTGTTGCCATGCCTCCGGCCAGATATGGCAGCAGGGTGAGTTGATTCTGAGCCGGGTTTGGATACACTTTGATCATCCGCTTTGGCTGTTCTGCTTCAGAAATCCCAGTGAGGAGCATCGAGACGGTATTTGAGCGGCTGCTACAGATGATCTCATGCGTATTGAGAATTTGCAGCTCTGCTTCAACCCTGTACTGCACGGTTTGGTTTTGAAAGATCAGGGTATCCGTGAAGTGGTTCACCATGGTGGTGCCCACATGCTGCCAGATGCCGGCCCAATCTCCACGATACACCCTGTAACGTTGTATTATGCCCGGCAGCGAATGCTGGAACAATGTGTTCCATTGTAAATCAACAAGCCCCGGTTGGCCGGCCACCAAAGAGGCATTCAGGTGTATGTTGCTGGCAGCAGGCTCAGGAGTGGCCAGCTCATATCCACAGATACGTTTGTTCATGGTTACCTGAAAGTAGTGTTGACCACTCCCTACAGATGAAGCCGGTATAACAAGCGTGTTTTGGTTGATGTTTGGCACAGTGTCAAACGGAGTGAAAGAGCCGGTGGGGGAGCTGCCTCTGGAAATGTAGTATCCAGTAAAAGAG
>SKPS01000355.1 GCA_007119395.1 Lentimicrobiaceae bacterium | reverse complement strand
CCAGCATTTCGCGGCACTCAATGCTCACGACCAAATCGTTGGGAAAGGCCATGGTAAGTCTCTCAGGATGATGACTCCTTTGAATGGCCAGGTAGTGCTCCGGCCCCGACGCATTGCAGCCGCCACCACTTTGGGATTGGGCAGGGATGGATCCAAGAAAGAGAGTCCAGAATACCATCAACATTAACAACATTCTCCTTTTCATAAGACACAGTTTTGTTGATATGCGTTTTACAGACTTGCGTATTTAAAACATCCGTAGTTTACCACCTCCTTTTCGTGGGTTTCAGCTCGCTGACTCCCTCCTCTACCCCGATCCCAGTATCACAGAAAAGTCGTTGTTTTCTGTGCCCCCTTACTCCAGCAGCCCGACAATTTTCTCCAGCCACACCCTGTCGGTTTCATCAAAAGCACTGAAACTGGTGCTGTCCACATCAAGCACCCCGATAATCTCTCCGCTGCGGTTTTTGAGAGGAACCACAATTTCGCTATTGGATCGGCTGTCACAGGCGATATGTCCCGGAAACTCGTGCACATTGGGAACCACTACGGTCTCTTTTCTGTTGATGGCAGCCCAACACACTCCGATATCTTTGGCCAACAACTGACAAGCCACCGGCCCCTGGTACGGACCCGCTATAAGCTCTCCATCGTCCAGCAAATAAAAACCTGTCCAGAAATAATAGTCCATCTTGTGGCTCAACACCGCAACCACCGTCGCCATCCGGGAAATGGCGTTACCGGGCTTCTGTAGCAGCCCCTCCAACTGTTCAAAGATCCGCTCGTAACGTCCTGACTTCTTCTTATCATCCATCATAGAAAACCTCCTGTATTACGCCGAATGGCTATTATGTTGCATGCACCAAATATGGGCACAGCACATGGTAACAAAAGTAGAAAAAATTTGGGCCGGCTTGGCAAAATCAAAACTGCCAAATTATTCAACATTTTTTGGCATTTCTTTAATGGCTCTTTCGTAATTTTGCTCTCAGACCCGTCAGCCTAGGATCAGCACAAGGCATCAAACCTTCTGAAAAGATCATTCAAGATGTAATCAATGAATCAACAACAACACACATCACACCAACCTGTATGAAAAAGTTTGCGTTCTGTATTTCTCTTCTGTTTACGGGCATGCTGCACTTGGCAGCCCAGAGCACCATCACCCTCACTTTTACAGCCGTAAAAGACGGAGTGCACCAGGGGGTTGACTCCATTTTGGCCACCAACCTCTCACGTGGTGGGGACACCACCCTGCGTGGGCAGGATACGGTACTGGTCCTGGATCATCAGATCGGGATTGGCAAACCATTGGGTAGAAGCACAACGCAGATGGTCTTGTATCCTGCCTATCCGAATCCGGCCCGGGGCACCTCGCTGGTCAGGTTATCGGTACAACAGGAGGTGTCTGTTTCGCTGAAGCTGTATGATCTTACGGGTCGCGTTCTGGCAAGCTATGACAACAGGCTGTGTGCCGGCGAGCACACTTTTCAGCTCGTTACTGGCTGCGCCTCTTCCCACCTGCTCGTCGCAGAGTCATCAGGTGAGCGAGTAACACAACGGCTGGTCAATGCAGGAGCTCAACAGGGGGATTGTCAACTGATCTATTCAGGCTTTCAGCCATTTTCGCAACAATTCCGGCTCGGGAAATCTGCTTTCACCTGGGAGCCGGGCGACAACCTGATGTTTATCGGCTATTCAGGTATGGATGCCGATACCCTGACGGGAGCACCTGTACAGTCACAACTGCTTATCTTCGACATTTCCCCTTTCAAGGTGTATCCACCGGGGGCGATCCATTGCCAGCCGGGAGGCCCCACAGCGGTGGTGTCTGTGCTTAATCCCGTCACCGGCAAATTGTGGATGGACCGTAACCTGGGAGCCATACAGGTGGCTGCCCAATCAGCAGATGCAGACGCATACGGTGACCTCTACCAATGGGGACGGTTCTCTGACGGTCATCAATGCCGGAGTTCGGACACAACCTACACCCTGAGTAGTGCTGATCAGCCCGGACACAATCTGTTTGTCATCACACCCAATTCACCGTACGATTGGCGTTCCCCACAAAACGACCTCCTTTGGCAGGGGGTTAGCGGGATCAACAACCCATGCCCGATTGGGTACCGCATTCCTACAGAAGCGGAGCTTGTTGCAGAGTACCAAAGCTGGCTCACCCAGAATGCCGACGGGGCGTTTCTGTCGCCGCTGAAATGGACGGTTGCCGGAATGCGACTCCACAACACAGGTCAAATCATCGGCGACGGTTTTGGCGCTGCCTACAGATCCTCCACCCTGTTTGGTGCCAATGTGAAATCCCTCTCCTTCGGTGGCGGCTATGCCAATGTCACGCACGATAGCAGAGGCAGCGGCACCTCCGTCAGGTGTATCAAGGATTAGCGTTACACAATAAACCATCCTTCAACGTTTGGCAACATCCATTTCAAAATCCAGATCTGTGAAAATCAGTCAGGATTCCTGCATAATCATTGAGAAAGAGGCGCCCCGGGAATCGCTTTCCATTCATTCTAACTTTCTAAACCCTCTCAACAACCTAAACTTTCCTCAGAAGTCACCGATGCACGAATGGGGGGTGTTCAGTAGTGTTGCAAGGCGTACCCTTGGCCTTATTCATTCAGTTTTCACAAAACCTCAGGTGTTAGCGCATCAATTCTTGAGAAAGCGAACCACTTCTTTCCCAGATCCTTCAGTGAGGCTCCTATATGATAAAGGATTTTTTCGTCGATAATCAGAAAACGATCGTGACAGGTAGAAAGCTGCCTGATTTCAAGCCCTCCGTATTGCCGGTTGAACTTGTCAGCTTCAAGGGAGAGCTGCGGTGTAATTTTTCGGGAGAACAGGAGGATGGCAACCCCTGGTTTTCGTTTGGCAAGCAGCTTCAGCACTGTATCATTGATGTAGTTATCAATCAGGATAATGGTTTTCTCAGCGCTTCTAACCAGATCTGAAACAAACATCCATGCGTCGAACACCTGCCCTTCGAAGAAGATGCCCGATTTTGGGGTTGAAGCTTTCTCTTCGAGAACTTTAAAAAGCAAATCAATACGTGTATTGGCATCATGTTTAAACTCCTCCAGGTGCTCCACCCGCTGAACAAGGGGCGCATGGTGAAGGAGGGTGTTTCGCATGGAAACAAACGCCTGCATAATTCGAATACTAACTGCAACTGCCGTATCACTTTTCAGAACAGCCGACGGCATTGCAACTCCTTGTTCTGTAAAAACATAAGGCATGTATTTGCGGTGCTTGCCTCGCTGATTCTTTAAGGTCGCATTTTGCGACCTTAAAGAATTCTGATCCTGTTTATTGCGCTTCGATCTCATTGTATCCCACTCTACATCTGAGAGTTGGAATCGGAAAGAATCTGGAAATCTGACACCATTTCTTCTGACCTGCTCTGTTAAGCGTTT
>SKPS01000305.1 GCA_007119395.1 Lentimicrobiaceae bacterium | reverse complement strand
TGTAGTTTTCCAATCCCGACTCCACGATGAGTCTGGCCCCTGAAATCTGTGGCCACTTCACCGGTATGCCAAGCCAATGATCGGATGACCCCCACCGCCCGGGGCCTATTAAAATATAACCCTCTCCCGACTTGAGAAACTTGTCGTTCAACTCCCCCACCCTATTGGCTAACTCTACATTGTTTGCAGGATTGAACGATTCCAGCTTCACATACACCACGTCTCTGATCCCACGCACCTCGCCATTGCCCAAGGCGTGATCAGACTACAAGATCACATCCTGTTGCTCCACCTTGTCCAGGTCGGTAATGGTTTGATCCTGCCTTTCAACAATGGGCCTGATCTGCAAGAAACTAAATACACGGGGCTGGCCGGGCGGTACATCCAGGTTCACGGCAAACTCAATCTCAATGGGCTTGTTCATCGCTTTGGAGCCAACGGCTAACAGCTCACACAATATTTCGGCAAGGGGGAAGCGATTGTGCTTCAAAATATTGGCAAATGTGATCACCTTTTTGCCTTTCAGGTATGTACCCTCACCCAATGAGTTGCTCTCATAATCATAGGTTGAAGCAGCATACTTCAGGGTGCCATCAGCCTCCGCCTCCTGTACGGGCAACTTCAACAGGTTTACAGAATCACTCACACTCGGTTTAAAGCTATTGGCTTGTAAATCCAAGGCAAAGAACTGCTTCTGCGTCTCCCTGAGGGCTGTTTGTGGCGATGAAAGCTGTATAATCCGTTGAGGGTGTGCCGGTGAAAACCGTAGAGAAACACCTCCATCAACAATGTGTTTACCCAGCCCCAGTGCAATATCCACAATCCCTTCCTCAGCCTTCTCTGGTTCAATGGGGTAAAAGTTGATGCTTCGGGCAACCCCGGAAATGGTGGGGTAAAACCTGTCGTTGTATTGACGCCCCGTTACCTCCTGTAAAATGATGGCCATCTTCTCCTGGTCGATCACATTACGTGTCGCCTCCATATAAGACTTTGAATCCTTATAGTAAACTGAAGCGTACACACACTTGATGGCATGACTCAGCATCTCAATCATCAACCGCTCATTGTTCTCCACCTTGGGAATCATAAAGGTGTTGTAAATCCCTGCAAATGGCTGATAGTGTGAGTCCTCAAGCAAACTGGATGATCGAACGGCAATGGGGTTCTTCACCACATTAATAAACGCCAGTAAATCTTCATGGATACGGTACGGCAAGCGAGCCTCCACAAAGGCCTCCATAATCTCCTCGTCACTTTTATCTGACAAAGCGATATAGTACAGGTTGTTCTCCTCCATGAAATCGCTGAACACATCGGTACTCAACACCACTGTTCTGGGAATTGTGATGATGGTGTTTTCAAATTTCTCCAACAAATTGTACCGCTTCAGAATCACATCAATAAAAGCGAGTCCGCGCGCCTTACCACCCAATCCGCCATCACCAATTCGTGTAAAAATCAAATACTCATCAAAACGATCACGGTTGTAATCGGCGATGATGCCCCTGCCTTTTGTTCGGCGAAAGCTGGCAATGGTATCGAACAAAAACCGGCGCACTTCGTCGAGGTCTTCAAAATCTTCCGAAGTCAATTGTCGAAACAACTGCGCGATGGGAAACAATGCCCTTGCATTGAGCCATTTCGAAAAATGATTCCTTTTAATATGGTACTCCAGTGAAGCATCGGGGATCTCAAACAGTTTCTGCTGCAAATTCTGCAAATCAGAAGCCCGGTTCACCTCCTCAAGGGTAACAGGATCCTGAAACACAAAATCACCAAAAGCAAAATATTTGATAATAAATTGTTTGATCTCCTGTATCAGGGTTTTCGAGTTCTTGTTTACGAAACCAGCCTTCAGCTCGCGGGCCGTTTCCTCAAATTCACTATCGGATGATTGCAAAAGTATGGGCATCAGGTGGTCATCCCCTTTAACCTTCCGGCACAATTGAACTCCCGCCTCCTTGAAAAGAACACCACCCTTCTTGTAGGCAATGTCTGATATGATCCCGAGCACATTGCTTTTGTATTTGATGTAGTGCTTCAACGCCTGTTCATAAGTGGTTGCCAAAAGAATTTTAGGTCTGCCCCGCATTCGGAGCATCTTCTGGTGCTCATTCAACCCCTCCTGCATAAACTCTTTCGACTGGTTGAAGATGATCTTGTAAATGATGGGCAAATAACTCGAATAGAACCGCACTGAATCTTCAACCAGTATAATCACCTGTACCCCAACCGACTCCACATCATGCTCAACGTTCATCCTGTCCTCTATCAGCTTGATGATGGCAAGCAGCAAATCGGCATGTCCCAACCAGCAAAATACATGGTCAATGGCAGAGAGATCTTCATCCTCCAGTTTTTCAGACACCTCGCGCGAAAACGGTGTGAGCACAACAATAGGTATTGAAGGGTAGTTCTCTTTGATCTCTTTTGAGAGCTGAAAAGGGTCTTTGTCTTGAATGCTCAGCATATTAATAATCAGATCTACCTGATTATCTTGTAAAATGGCAAACGCTTCAGCAGATGAGTTAGCCTGAATAAACTGAGGCGGGTAGCGCAGGTTCAACGAGACATACTCATTGAAAATCTGCTCATCAATACGTCCATCCTCTTCAAGCATGAACGCATCGTAGTTACTGCACAACAACAATACTTTGTTGATACGTGCACGCATCAACTGATCAAACGGAGGGTCTGTAAAATAGTAGTTCTTCTTCAGCTTCTGTATCTTCTCGGCATCACGCATTGTAGCTTTGTTTTAATGAATAGAGGTTTTTAAATTGATGATGATTTTAACGGCATGCAAAATAGCAAAAATCATCTTACCGTTAACTGACCCAAACGAACCGTTCACGTACTAGCTGTCGATGTCTTCTCCCGCTGGGCTATTTTTGTTACTGCAGCAACATTATCGTTCTTTATCTTCTTTATCAAATGAACAATACCTCTGATTGGTTTTGAACCCATTGAGGTGTTTTTCGCGAGATGTTTTATGGTTAAAAGCCGGGGGGGCCATATGGCCTTCTCCGGCTTTTTTTTATAACAGTTTCGCAGGTTGAGGGAATTGAGAGGTTGAAACAGGTTGAAAAGAGGTTGAAAGAGGTTGAATTTATAGGTGTTAACCGATTGGAAAACAGGTTTTTTACCACTCAGGCATTTAGTTCATGTAGGAACACTCAGGGACTTTTCGGCCTTTCTGTTCACCGTTTTCCGTTCACCGTTCACCGTTTACCGTTTACCGTTTACCGTTCACCGTTCGCCGTTCACCGTTCACCGTTCACAGCCAAAAGCCCCCCAGCAACCAACCGCTGTTGGCTTTTACCACCTATCCCTCATATTGAGATCAATCATCCTTGATGCAGCGCACTGAGTAACCCCAGGCACGGGGGTAGTAAGCCATCATAGCGGCGGCAGAATCAGTGAAAGTCAGATATGTCGATTT
>SKPS01000030.1 GCA_007119395.1 Lentimicrobiaceae bacterium | reverse complement strand
AGGGTGTAACCACAGATCCGTCTACTACACCTGATTCGATACGAATCCCCTCCCCTTCCGGAAAGCGGATCTTTTTTACCGTTCCTAACGAAGGTGAGAAGTGGCCCTGTGGATCTTCGGCATTGATCCGGCACTCAATCGCCCACCCTTTAAGCTGAATGTCTTTCTGCTTCAGGGTGAGTGTTTCCCCCCTCGCAATGCGGATTTGCCATTCGATCAGATCAACACCGGTAATCATCTCTGTTACAGGATGCTCAACCTGAATGCGGGTGTTCATCTCCATAAAATAGAAGTTACCGAGATCATCAAGCAAAAACTCAACGGTACCTGCTGAATAGTACTTTACCGAAGCAGCTATTTTGATCGCTTCTGCCGCCATCTGTTCCCTCAGTTTCTCATCAAGTGCCACTGAAGGGGCTTCTTCAATCAACTTTTGATGCTTTCGTTGAATGGAACACTCCCGCTCTCCCAGATGAATAATGTTTCCATGTGTGTCGCCGAGGATTTGAAACTCAATATGCCGTGGGTTACGTACATACTGCTCCATAAACATGGATGGATCATTGAAAGCCTTTTCAGCCTCAGCACTCGCGGTATTGAAATTCCGCTCCATCTCTTCCGGGCCGTTCACAATACGCATCCCCCTGCCTCCTCCGCCGGCAGCAGCTTTCAGTATCACCGGGTAGCCGATCTTCTCAGCCAGTGACAACGCATGGCTGGCTGACCGCAGTGTTCCTTTGCTCCCTTCCAGCAATGGAACTTCTGCCTTCCGGGCCAACTGACGGGCTATGGTCTTGTTTCCCATCTTGTAAATGGCATCTGGTGATGGCCCGATAAACAGAATCCCTTCGTCTTCACACCGATGGGCAAACAACGGGTTCTCCGCCAAAAATCCATACCCGGGATGAATGGCATCAATCTGATACTTCAGTGCATGCTCTATGATCTTCTCCATATCGAGAAAATCGGGGATCTCATCATCCCCTTCACTGAAATCGATCAGATGATCAGCATACTTCAGGTAGTGTGCGTCAGGCTCTTTGGATGTTTTGATCATATACGATTCAATACCCATGGCAGAGGCACTCCGGGCTATCCGTATGGCAATCTCCCCCCTGTTGGCAATCAGCAGCTTTTTAATCGTTTTGGTTTTAACCATCTGTTATGTTTTTGGAATAGACATGTTTTTTTCAAGCACACCAATGTATCTATATCGGCATGTTACCATGCTTTCTACCGGGCAATTCGCTGTGTTTATTTTCGAGCGCTTCAAAAGCGTTGATCAGTTTTTTTCTGGTTTCAGCCGGGTCTATCACCTCATCGATATGCCCCCTCTCTTCAGCCACATACGGGTTGGCAATGTCGTCGCGATAACGCTTTACCAGCTCCTTTTTAAGCGATACCGGATCTTCGGATTGTTCAAGTTCCTTCTTGTAGAGGATGGCCACAGCACCATCAGGCCCCATGACCGCTATTTCGGCCGTAGGCCATGCGAAGTTAAAGTCACCGCCTATGTTTTTACTGTTCATAACACAATAGGCTCCGCCGTATGATTTCCTGAGGATGACGGTGATTCTGGGTACCGTGGCGGCGCTGTAGGCATACAGTAATTTGGCACCATGCCGTATGATGCCGTTGTGCTCCTGGTCAATGCCGGGCAGAAATCCGGGAACGTCCTCCAGTGTGAGAATCGGGATGTTAAATGCATCGCAAAAACGGATGAACCGTGCTGCTTTCATGGAACTTGCAATATCCAGTGTGCCGGCCATCACCTTGGGTTGGTTGGCAACGATTCCGATGGTGTTTCCGTTGAGTCGGGCAAAGGATGTAACAATGCTCTGTGCATGGTTCTCGGCCACTTCAAAATAGCGTTTGTTGTCAACAATCAGGGCGATCACATCACGCACATCATACGGCTTATTGGGGTCGTCAGGCACAATGCTGCGAAGTTGCGGATCGAAGTCGGGGACCATCTCTCCGGGCTCAACCCATGGTGAATTCTCCATGTTGTTGGCAGGAAGATATGATAACAACGTCTTTACGCCAAGCATGGAGTTCTCTTCATCTTCATATACAAAATGAGCCACACCACTCTTCCTGGAATGCACTTCTGCACCCCCCAACTGCTCCGATGTCACCTCTTCATTCAATACTTCTTTTACCACATTGGGACCGGTAACAAACATATAGCTTGTTCCTGAAGTCATAAAAACGAAATCGGTAAGGGCCGGGGAATAGACAGCCCCACCGGCTGCCGGGCCCATGATTACACTGATCTGTGGTATCACTCCGCTCGACTTAACATTTCGGTGGAATATCAGAGAATAACCCGATAAACTTCCAATGCCTTCCTGGATCCGGGCGCCCCCGGAATCAATTAACCCCACAACCGGCGCACCCGTCTTTAAGGCAAGATCCTGGATTTTCGCCACCTTGGTCGCATGACGCGCACCCAATGAACCCCCCATCACAGTGAAATCCTGCGCATAAACATAGGTCAAACGCCCGGATACCTTACCATAACCAATAATCACCCCATCACCATACTGCTTGCTTGTCTTACCAAACAGGTTGTCATCTACAGGCACCACAAAACGATCAACCTCTTGAAATGTGCCCTCATCAAACAACATGTCTATCCGCTCCCTGGCTGTTAACTTCCCTTTGGCATGTTGACGTTGAACTGATGCTTCACCATGCTGGTCGGCATATCCCGACAAACGCTCCCTAAATGCCTTGAACTGTTTCCCTTCCATATATTCTGCTTACATTGAATGGTTTAATTATTCGTCCAGAGAAATCGTTTAGGTTCTTAACAATGGAGAAGCCACATTGTTTGACCACTCCTTTTTTTTACGAATGTACAACAAAGCCTACCCAATGTCAAATCCGATAACTGAATATTTCGAAATTTTCTTGGGTTCAAACACAAACCATATCTTACACAAACGAATGATATACAGTGTTGTATATTGGTTTATCTACAGTTCATTCTGATGCTTAACCCTTCGGAATAATTGTATTAGTTTTGTGAAGCCCGAATCAGTGATCATGACCCACTTCCACTGCTGGGCCATGAATGAGATGTTGCAAAACGAAACTGTGTTTTTTATGACAGATAACAACCAGATATTGGGTGATAGCCAACAAGGTGATATGGTGGTTCCTCTTGCAGAGCGACTCCGTCCGAACACACCGGAAGCGTATGTTGGACAAGAGCATTTGATGGCTCCCGGAAAGGTTTTATATGAAATGCTTCAGAGAAAGCGAATACCTTCGATGATTTTCTGGGGCCCTCCCGGTGTAGGTAAAACCACATTGGCACATCTGTTGGCCAAACACCTGGAAAAACCTTTCTTTATGTTAAGTGCTGTCTCCTCCGGCGTAAAAGAGGTGCGTGGAGTGATTGAACAAGCCAGGGCGCTAAACGGCAATGCGCTGCT
>SKPS01000201.1 GCA_007119395.1 Lentimicrobiaceae bacterium | reverse complement strand
CGAGCCCACATCATCACCAATCCGGTAAGGATCCCTCTGCGTGCCAGGGGGAGTGCCACGGTGAAGAACACCCTGGCCCTTGAGGCTCCCAGGTTCAGTGCGGCCTGTTCCAGCTTCTCCGGCACCTCTTCGAAGGCGTCGGTGGCGGCATTCACAAGGAAGGGTACGCTCACAAATGCCATGGCGATGACAATCGAGAAGGGGTTGCCGATCAGGTCAAACCCGACCGAGGCGGCCAGGCCTCCAAGCCAGGAATCTCTTGAAATCACACCCAAGAGGGCAATGCCGGCAGCAGAGTGGGGAATCACAATGGGCAGGTTGATGATGCCTTGTATCACTCGCTTACCCCTGAAGCGGTAACGTGCCAGAACATATGCGAGAGGTATGGCTCCCAAACCAAACAAAAGGGTCGCTGCCATGGAGGTCCACAGCGTTAACCCAATGCTGCGGGTCACCACAGGCTCAGCCATCACCTCGCGGATATGACCGGGTGCCACCGACAGAATCATCCCGCCGATGGGCGCCAGAATGAACAACAGAATCAAGCCACCCGCAAAAAGCAGCAACAAAGGAAATGCGCCTGTTTTATTGATCCCTTTCATCATTCTGCTTTTTTGACCAAATGGCGAAGCCCTTCAGGTACCTCATGATACCATGCAACCGGCTGTGGTGACAGCACGTTCTGCCCATGCCCCTCAATGATGGGAGCACCCCCTTCTCGGTTCAGCATAAAACGGATAAATTCTTCAGCCTTAACAGGGTTCGGTGCACCGGTGGGGATCGTGACCCCATACACAATGGGCGCCCCCACTTCCAGATGGCTCGATCCGGGCGAAGTGCCGGCTGTGTAAAATGAAACCTGTTGATAGTAGTTCTCCAATGAAGGGTGAGCCAGGTTGATGCTGTCGGAAAGTTTTACATACCGAAACCCATGCTGCTCTGCCATTGAACGGTAGAGGTAGAGGTAATCAACACTTCGCTTCTGCAACAAGGCTATCAGGTCGGCCTCTTTGGGGCGGATGAAGTTGTGATCCTTCGCCAGCAGCCGATCTGAAATATTTGCATCATTATAATAGAGATCACTCAGCAACATCACCAGCACCGACCTTACCCCACAGGGATCGGCATCGGGGGAAGAGCGTGCTGTGAGCACATTGGGACGAGCGAGAACCTCATACCAGTTCTCAGCAGTGATCTCTTCAGCATAACGGGAGCGGTCTGTGAAGGCGATCACCATCTCATTGCCGGCAAACGGAATCGACCATGTGGTATAATCCGGAATAAGGAATGCTTCAATGATCCGGTCATCGGCTGAAATAAAAAGATCACACGGTTTGTTCAGCTCAGTGATCTGACGAGCACCATCCTTAGAGCCCCACGACTCGGTGAGGATGGTGATACCGGGATGCTCTTTCTGAAATGCGGCCACCAAATCCTTCACCACGAGAGAAAGACTGCCTGCGTGGATAATGCGCAAGGTGCTGCTGTCGTCGGGTTGTCTGCAACCCGGCAGCAAAACACACATTATCATAAGAATAGACACAAGTGCCTTCAGCGCTCTGTTCATGATCCGGTCATTTCGTTATGCAAATCAAAACATATCCGTGGATATCTGCAAAACAAATTGCAAAAAAATTGTTAACTGCAGGGGGGGCATTCTATGGCAGTTTAACGCTTCCACGATTTAGTATGTACGATACTCCGTCAACAAACCATGCTATGTCCCTTAGGGACAGGATATTGGTAGAAACGGAGCCCATACACACACCCAATGTCCCGTAGGGACATGATATCATTACTTTCCTATAGCGGTCTTTGCGTATCCTTTGCGATCATTGCGTTTGAAAAAAGCAGCGTCAGCGCAAAAAGACTTAAACGCAAAGCACGCAATGAATGCGCAAAGGTCGCAAGATGCTTCGGAGAACCAGAAACCCTAACATTTCAACAGCGCAGCTTTCCGCCCCGGCCTATCGAAACCATGAGGTAATGAGGTTTGATATATAAGGGATCCCACCTTGGCTACTGAGGTTCATTATGAAATGAGGTTTTTGATGGCTGGCAGTCTATGGTAGTTGGCTTGCCGAAGGGCAGCAATCATAAGAGAGAATCGTGCAGAAAATATAATTTTCGATTTTTTGTGGAGATGACTGATAATTGCACTATCTTAGCAACCGAACAAAACGGTGTATCGTTTGACACAAACCACCTCACATACCATAGCTGGCTCTGTGTTGATTAGGATGGGCTTGAAAACGCTCCACTTTGTGGGTGGTTTTCGGCTTTCTGTAATATTAGTCATCAATAAAACACGTTACTAATGAAAAACCTGATCACTGTTTGTATGTTGTTGGTCAGTGTTGTTTCTCACGCCCAATTCCTGGAAACGCCTTTGCGTTTCCAGGTGCAGGGCGAAGATCCAACCGGGGTGATGATGAGCCAACCTGTACTGCAACAACCCGAAAAACCCATATTCTTCTCCCCGAACCAAGGGCGTTACAAAACCTCACCCCATCAGATCGATACCGTGTATGCCGTGATACACACCTCAACCTTTCGTGATGTGGTTGAGGTTGATTCAGCTTACTATATATCGGCGCAAGGGCGGCATGCCTCATCTCAAGTGTATGATCCTGACAACCCTAACCGATTGATCCGCCTTAAGGTATCGTATTCGGGTGAGCTTTTGTGGTACCGAATCGACTCGCTGATGCGTGGAGACCATTTCCCAAGCCCGTTTTCAAGTATTATAGCCACAACAGATGGTAATTTTGTTCAGGTGGGCGTGGTTGGTAATGATTATAACGATTGGAAAAACTGGGACGTCCGAATGCCTGTGTACACCAAATTTGATGCAGATGGTGACATCATTTGGCAAAAGTTAATTACAGACACTGCTGACAGAAACACAGGTGACTGGCCACAATACATTATTCCCGAACCAGATGGCGGTTTCACTGTGGCTTCATTGACCGGCTCCAAAAGCAAAACCTATGATCCCTCACGGGACTTTTGGTACCTTGACTCAGTATATGTAAACCTGATTTCATACGATTCATTGGGCAATATCACACGGCGCAAACCTTTCTTTGTGGGTGGTGAAAAAGTGCCGGTACAAATCAGGCTTCTTAAAAAACAAGCTGACAACGGATATCTTATTGGGGGGGTGAACAGGTTTCATGGCCCGGCACCCAATATGGCCAGCTACTACCTGATGAGGGTTGACAGCCTGTGGAACTACCAATGGCTGAAAACCTTCGGGAATGCCTATAACGACGCAGGAGCCATGTTGGCGATTGCCGATTTCAAGAACGGACAAGCGCACTTTGCCGCCCATAGGCAAGATACGCCAACCACTATAGTGCATGGGCAAACCTATTATACCACTTATAGCCATTTGGGGATATTTGATGAAGACTACGATATCATCTCAGATACACTCATTAAAGTTAAACTTG